>JAVHOY010000352.1:4612-5811 GCA_036170295.1 bacterium | reverse complement strand
TTTCCGCCTACAAAACATCCTATGGATTTATCGCCCGTATAAGGCTGCGCGGTATCTATGATGAGTTGTTCCGTCGCGTCAATATCGCCGATGAGTTTGGGCTGCGCCGACCAGATCAACGCGACCACGCCGACGAGATGCGGTCCCGCCATTGAAGTTCCGCTTTCAGCGCCGTAGGTTGCTTCGGGCAACGCGGAAAGAATATTTACGCCGGGCGCGACAAGATCAGGTTTGACGCGCTTCGAGCCGTCCACCATGACGGGACCGCGGCTGCTGAAATCCGCCATGTTGCCAAGCTGGTCAATCGCGCCGACGGAGAAAACGGAATCATATAACGAGAGCGGCGACTCGACTGTTTCGCAATTCGGTCCATCATTGCCGGTTGAGACGACTACAAAAATTCCCGCGTCTCTTAAATTATTTGCCGCAACCAACAGCGCGTTTGGGTCGCAGCCTTCAAGCGCGGGACAGCCCCACGAGTTGTTCAACACATGCGCGGCTTGGGTTGGGTCGCCGTCTTTGAACGGGTCGCCGCCATGCGGAAACGGCGCGAACATGAATTGCATACAATCCAAATACAGCGCGGGGTTTGCGAGATTTCTGTCGAGGTTTACGCAACCGATCCATTTTGCTTTGGGCGCAACGCCGATTCCATTCGCGCCGAGAATCGTTCCCAGCGTATGTGTGCCGTGACCGATTTCATCATGCGGCGCGGAGGTATTATTCCACGGGTCGTACCAGTTGTAATCGTCGCCGCGATTCAATCCGCGATATTGATCGCGCAACGCGGGATGATTCGCGTCCACGCCGGTATCCGATTGCCCCACCACAATGCCATCGCCTTGCGCGCCGAATTCATTCCACACTTTATCCGCGCCGATCATCGTGATATTCCACTGCGGAGTTCCATCGGTTGTAGAAATATTTCCAGGCTGAGGTTGATCTTCGGGCGCGTAACGCAAGCGCGGACTAAAGAGAACGCGATCCACTTCGGGGCGCGAGATCAAATACAGCCGCAGCAAAGATCCGCCGCGCGCTTCCATCGCGTTTTCCAAATAATAGGGCGTGTACTCAATCCCAAACTTATCAAATAAATTTCGCAAATCGGCTTGCGATTGATTTGCGCGCTTGGTTAATTTTTGATACGCGGCAATCAATCTTTCATTGCGGCGCGTCAGTTTCGCAACGTCGGAAAGTTT
>JAVHOY010000352.1:0-4512 GCA_036170295.1 bacterium | reverse complement strand
CCGTCGTACCCAATGGCAGAGCCGAGCAGGGCAAGCGTCGCGGCAATGCCTACGCCGTCTAAGAATAAATTCCCCGTTGTGGATTCGATCAACACGGCGGCGAGCAAACCAAACGCGAGACTGGCAAGCAGGCTGAAAAAAATATCGTCATAAGAGCCGAAGGAACCGTACACTAAATAAGGCGTCAATCCGATTCCCGCGATGACTAATCCAAAAGGCAGCGATTTACGATTCCATTCAATTTTATTTTTGCGGAGAAGAATCACAACGCCCGCGCCAATTCCGCAAATGAGAAATTGCGCGATAGAGCCAATCTGATCATTGTTGGGGTCAAGCGTTTTCAAAACCAAAGCGGGGAAGGCGACAATCGCCGCGCCGAATAATCCCGCGTAAATCGGTTTGAAGCGCTCGTCTTTTGTGAAGCGCCACAACGCGGCGGTGACGAGCGTCGTTACAACGGCTTGCGCGGCTAATCCGACGAGTCCCGCCTGCGCGAGATTTTTGAGACTTAAGGTGGCAATGGCTGTTTGCTCGGTTGACCAAATTGCAAAATGATAGACGAACAAACACAGCGGCATCGGCAGCGCGATGAGCAGAAATAAAATCAACGCTCCTGTGGAACGATTTTGTGGCTCAACTATATTTGAAGTTTCGTCCATCGTTCTCAACTCTCCTGACCTCGACCTTTGACTTTCAACCTGCAACGCCCCATCAATCTTCCGGCGCTTGCGGAATCTCCGCTTCGGGTCCGTGCGGATGAACGTTAAACAATTTGAATCCCCATTGCACCGCAGGACCAATCAACACGGCGAAAACGATTGTGCCAATTCCCGCGGGACCGCCAATCAGCCAGCCGATGATGACGACCGTCAATTCAATAATTCCGCGCGCCAAACGCAGACTGACGCCCGTCGTGCGTTTGATTGCCAGCATCATACTATCGCGCGGACCTGCGCCCGCATCCACGCCGATATAGATTGCGCTTGCCATGCCCATAATAAAAATTGAGGACAGCAACATGCCGATTTGCAAGGGCAGGTTATGGGTCACGGAGGGAATCAACCACAGGGCGGCATTTTCCCACGGACCAATAAAGAGGATGTTTGCCAACGTTCCCCAGCCGATCTTCTCGCGCATGATCAACGCGCCCGAAAGAACGATGAAGCCCATGATGACGGTCATGGTGCCGGGCATGATGTTTAATTTATTCGCCAGCGCCACTTCCAATACCGACCATGCGCCCGTGCCTAAATTGCCGCGAATCATCGTCCCAATGGATAAGCCAAACAAAAGATAGCCAAATTGAATTCTGATAAAGTCACGGATAAAAGTGTTCCAGCGGATAGGTTTTAATAACATAAATCTCCTTTTGAAAGCGATGATACCATGACGCGATAAATTCTCTACCTGTAAGTCGGAATGTCATTCCGACTTACATTTGGCGACGCTATCGCGACAAATCTGAAATATTTTTCGCGGCATTATTTTTTCACGGGCGGTTATAATGGACGAAATTTATAGCCTGAGGAGAAGAGATGAAAGCCCCTAGTTTTAAGCGCCGTTTTCAATACTGGTTTGATAATTATATGTCGCGCGGAACAAGCGCATTGCTCGTCGCTCTGTTCGTATTATCCGCGTTGATTATTTTTGCCGCCGCCGCTTTAGTGAAAATCACCGGCAGCGCACCCAACAATGAAAGCGTATTCAAACTCGCGTGGATGGGATTGTTGCGCACGCTTGATTCAGGCACGATGGGCGGCGACGATGGCAGCGTCTTCTTCCTGTTTATGATGTTGGTCGTTACTCTCGGCGGCGTGTTCGTCGTCAGCGCGTTGATCGGCATTATCAACAACGGGCTGGAAGATAAACTCGACGAATTGCGCAAAGGGCGTTCGCAGGTTTTGGAAAACGAGCATACGCTGATTCTGGGTTGGTCGCCGCAGATATTTACCATCATCGCCGAGTTGGTCGCCGCGAATGAAAACCGCAAGAACGGGGCGGTCATCGTCGTGCTGGCAGATCAAGATAAAGTTGAGATGGAAGACGCGATCAACGACCGCATCTCCGACAAAAAAAACACGCGCATCATTTGTCGTTCGGGGAATCCCATTGACTTAACCGATCTCGAAATTGTCAGTCCGCATAGCGCGCGTTCGATCATCGTTTTAGCGGAAGGCGACGACCCCGATACGCATGTCATCAAATCGGTGTTGGCGCTCACCAACAATCCCAATCGCCGCGCAGAGCCGTATCATATCGTGACGCAAGTCCGCGACCCCAAGAATATGGACGTGGTCAAAATGCTCGGCGCAAAAGATACTGTGCAGCCCATCCTCGCCAACGATCTCATCGCGCGCGTTGTCGCGCAGACCTCGCGCCAAAGCGGACTTTCCATCGTCTACACCGAGTTGATGAATTTCGGCGGCGATGAAATTTATTTCAAACAAGAGCCCGCGCTTTCGGGGAAGACCTACGGCGAATCATTATTCGCTTACGAAACTTCATCGGTCATGGGAATTCGCAAAGCGGATGGAAGCGTCGCGCTCAATCCAGCAATGGATACGCGGATCGAATCGGGCGACCAAATTTTTGCAATGGCGGAAGACGACGACAAAATTATTTTCTCAACTTCGCGCCCAGCGCTGGACGCGAGTTTGATTCGCGAGCGCGGAACAAATTCCGCTCCCAAGCCTGAGCGCGCGCTCATTCTCGGTTGGAATCGCTCTGGCGCGACGATCATCCGCGAGTTGGATAATTACGTTGCGAAGGGTTCGCAAGTCACGATTGTTTCAAACATTGAAGATCTTGAAAAACAAATTCGCGTCGAAGTTGGCAAACTCAAGAATCAAAAAGTAATCGCGCAGGCAGGCGATATCCGCGACCGCGATTTATTAGAATCGCTTGAAGTCACAGAATATGATCATGTGATTGTTCTCGCGTACAGTCAACTTGAGGCGCAGGAAGCGGACGCGATCACACTCGTCGCGCTTTTGCATTTGCGCGATATTGCCGAAAAAGACGAGACGCCTTTCTCAATCATCAGCGAAATGCTTGACCTGCGAAACCGCGAACTTGCCGAAGCCGCCAAAGTGGACGACTTCATTGTCAGCGAACATCTCATTAGTTTGATGATGTCGCAGCTTTCAGAGAACGCCGAATTGATGGACGTATTCGCGGATATGTTCGACCCCGAAGGTTCTGAAATATATATCAAGCCGATCAGCGACTATGTGGCGACAGATCAGCCGATTGATTTCTACACGGTCGTCGAAGCCGCCCGCCGACGCGGCGAAACCGCCATCGGTTATCGCGTCATGAGCGAAAGCCATAACGCCGAAAAATCTTATGGCATAATCACCAACCCGAAAAAATCCGCGCGGATAACTTTCTCGCCTGAAGACAAGGTCATTGTGATTGCGGAAGAATAGATTCTATAAAGCCAAAAATCCCCGAGGTTAAAACGTCGGGGATTTTTTTATGGGTGTTCAAAAATTGAAATTGACTCAATGTGATACGTCTGCGGAAAAAGGTCGAACGGCGTCGCTTCCGTCAAACGATATCCCCCGTTAATTAATTTCGCCGCGTCCCGCGCCAGCGTAGATGGATCGCAAGAAACATAAGCGATGATCTGCGGCTTGATATCGAGAAGCGCATCCAGCGCATGTCTTTCAATTCCCGCGCGCGGCGGATCAACGATGGCGTAAGCGGCGCTGTCCAACCGACCCGCCAGCGCCGGCAAAATTTCTTCTGCAATGCCTTCATATAATTCGACATTGTCAAACTCATCAAGATTGATTGTGAAATCCTCGCAGGCGGATGCGGACGATTCGATGCCAATGACCTTTTCACATTTTGGCGCAAAGAACTTGCTGAATAATCCTACGCCGCAATACACGTCGAGTAAAGTCGTAGACGTGGAAACAGGCAGACAAGTAAGTAAGTGAGCGACCATCTTCTCCGCCATTTTTGTATTGACTTGGAAGAATGAAGCGGCAGAGACGCGAAAATCTTTTCCCAAAATATTCACAATGAAATGATCTCGCCCCGCAATCACAACGGGATGTTCTTCGAATAAATGCACCACAGAAACATCCGCTTCAATTTCAAGTTCGGGCGCTTCGGGATTTTCGGATTCGAGAATCGCCATCAACTCTTCATCCTGTCCCGCGCGCAGCGAAACGCGCTCGACGTCTTTGTTTGATTCAAATTGCAGCTCGCGCCAAAATGAATCAATGCTTGTTTCGGGCAAATAACATTCTTCAATGGGAAAGGCTGAATTTCCTTTTGAATTGATAAATCCCAACTTGCCTTCCGCCGTCAAATGAAATTGCATATTGTTGCGATAATTCCATTCAAGCGGCGAGGCGACCATCGGCTTCACGGGCGGATTTTCAATTTTGCCGATTCTTTTTAATTGATCAATCAAAATTTCCGTTTTTGCTTTTAGTTGATTTTCATAAGATAAATTTTGATAATGACATCCGCCGCATTGGACGAAGTGTTTGCACTTCG
>JAVHOY010000351.1:0-5820 GCA_036170295.1 bacterium | reverse complement strand
TGACTAGGGTCTCTACCTTGTTTTCCAAAAACTCGGAGGTCTTGCTAAAAAATTACGGATTCAACAAAATCTCAATCGAATAGAAATAAATATATTTCTTCAACAGCGGGTCTGCCACGCTTAGATCGGGGTTTTCCTGATGGATGGCGAGTCTCGCTAGTGTGGGTTCGGTCACTTTGTAAGGCAGGCTGGTTTCAAAATCTTCGGGATCAATGCCTTTGAACTTCAATACCCGCGAGGCAATCACTTTTCCATCCGACGTTATCAAATCCAAAAAAGTCGGCTGGCTATTGAAGGGCCAGTAACGACCTTTGATGTTAAATTCTCCCGCGTAAATTGCCGATCCGTTTTTCAAGTCTTTGAAACTCACGCGCTCGTAGATCATATTGCCGGGCAAGTTGAGTTGCGTGTCGCCAAGCGAATATAAAAGCACGGGCATGGTGTTGAGCGCTTGAAGATTCCCGTGTTCGTCTTTTGTGCTCAAACGAAAATATCCTTTTTCAGAAACCGCGCTGGTTTCATATTCGACTTTGAAATTTCGATAACTTCCTGTCTGAGCGTGATCCACATGCAAGAGATCGGCGTACAACACGCGCCCGTCTTCGCCGAGCAGGTCTACCTTCACAAGATCGCTTTTGCCGCTGGTTAGCAGCAACTTCAAGTCAATTGGCGAAACCAAACTGGACATTGCTCCCGGCGAGACAAAACGCAAGTCTGCGAATTTGGTGAAACCCGCTTCGTATGTCGGCGTGGAACTCGGCAACGACAAAGTCGGCGCGGGCGTTTGAGTTTCAGCGGGCGCAGCGGTTGCAGTCGGCGTCATTGCATCCGCAGTTGCGTAAGCGGCTTGCCCGGTCATCACAACCACAGTCGAAAGATAGTTCGGCGGTTGAGCCGTAGGCGCGTTTTCAAGTTGTTGAACGCAGGCGGATAAAAGTCCAAGTAAGGCGGCGAAGAGAATAATTTTTTTCATAAGTCCTAAATGTCGCGCCACAAATTTATAAAAACATTTCGCCACAGAGAATCAAGATTTGCAGAAAAAAATCTCTGCGCTCCGCGATCTCTGTGGCAAAAAATGTTCAAGCCTGTAAATTAGAGTCCGTAAATGTCGCTGTACTTCTTCGTCAAATAGCGCACATACGCCGCGGAATTGATCTTCGCGCCGGTTACTTTTTGCACGAGGTCTTGCGGGTCATACTTGTGTCCGAAGACGTGAATCTTCTCGCGCAGCCAGCCGAGCAGCGCGTCAAATTTACCCGCGCGGATTTGCTCGTCGAGGTCGGGAATATCCGCGTTGATTTTCTCCCAAACTTGCGCCGAGATTAAATTGCCGAGCGCGTATGTCGAGAAATATCCCATCAATCCGCTTGACCAGTGAATATCTTGCAACACGCCTTGCGCGTCGTTGGGCGGGACAACGCCGAGATAATCGTTCATCTTTTCGTTCCAAATTTCGGGCATATCTTTGATTGCAAATTTTCCTTCGATCATGCCGATCTCAAGTTCGAGGCGCAACATGACGTGCAGGTTATACGTCGCTTCGTCGGCGTTGACGCGAATCAACGACGGCTCAACTTTGTTGATGGCTTTATAAAAAGTTTTGACGCTCAATCCATCGAGTTGCGACGGGAACGATTTTTTTAATTTGGGCAGAAAATATTCCCAGAACGGGAGCGAGCGTCCCACCAGATTCTCCCACATGCGCGATTGCGACTCATGCACCGCCAGCGACGTTCCGCCGGCGAGCGGCGTGCGTTCATACGCGGGAGCGCTGCCTTGCTCGTACATCGCGTGACCCGATTCGTGCATCGCGCTGAACAGCGTCGAAAGCGGATTGCCCTCTTCAAAACGATTCGTGATGCGCGTGTCGTTTACGCTGAACGTGGTTTGAAATGGATGCGCGGCTTTATCCTGTCTGCCGCGATTGAAGTCGTAGCCAAATTGCGCGATGATCTTCTCGCTGAATTCCCAAACTTTTTTCTCGTTGTAGGCTTTATGCAGAAAATCGTCTTTCACTTGTTTGGCGGAACTGATCGCCTTGATCAATTCCACTTGTTTGGGACGCAGGTCATTAAAAATTTTCTTCACATCGGAAGTCTTCATGCCCGGTTCGTAATCATCCAGCAGCACATCGTAGGGATGTTCGACGGGCGGAAAATACTGGATGTACTTCTGCATCATCTCGACGATTTTTTCGAGATGCGGGCGAAATGCGGCGAAGTCGGAATTTCTGCGCGCTTCGACCCATGCTTCAAACGCTTTCGATGTGACGATGGATTGCTCCGCGACAAACTCGGACGGCACGCGGGTTGCTTTATCGTAATTGCGCGAAGCGACGCGCACCAGCGCGGCTTCGTCGGAATCATCCGCGAATTGATTCTTCAAATCGTCAAGCAGTTTGCCGACTTCCTGCGTGGTTGCCTTTTGATGCGCCAGTTTGCTCAACGTGGACATTTGCTGTCCGCGCGCGTCTCCGCCTGCGGGCGGCATGTTCACCTGCTGGTCCCATTCCAAAATGGCGGCGGCGTAATGCAAGTCCGAAACCTCGCCAAGAATTTCTTTTAGTTGATTCAATTTTTCAGACATAAAAAATTCTCCTGATTCTTTTATGGTTGCGGCATAAATGTCGCGTTACTTGCTCACTTCGGGCATTTCCGATATTCGCCTGCCGCGTCTTCGTTGATTTCAACCGTCGCGCCTTCGCTCATATTAATTTCTGCAATGGACGGCGTATCGGGCATGTCAATATCGTAAACGACGTAATGACCCGGATAAAGCCAAATCTCATTTTCAATCGTGTACGATGTGTCCAAATAAAACGCGCCCGGCTGAATGAAGAGTTGGTGATGTGTGCAATTCCGCAAATACGCGGGCTGGGGCCAGTCGGCGGCTTTTTGTTCGGGCAGCGCGTTGATGTCGCCTTCAATCTTTGCGTATTGAGTTTGCAGCGAAACCCAGCCTTTCTCTTTTGAGTTTGGAATCATAATCTGCGCCCATTTGAAGAGAACGTCATGCGCGACGACCTTCGCGGTCGTATCTTTGTAAAGTACGCTGATCGGATTGTACGCCATATCGGGTCCGCGGCGGATGAACACGTTTCCTTTCACCGCGCCGATCGTTACATCGGGCGCGGCGGTTTCCGTTGGCAGGATCAGCGTGGCAGTAGGAAATATCCGCGCGGTCTGCGTCGGGATGATTTTTGTCTGCGTTGGCGAAACAATCTGTTGCGCTGTTGGCGGCGCGGACGTTTCCAATTTTACTTGCATACAGGCTTGAAGCAAAAGAACAGTCGCAAGGAAAACTAGGATTCTTTTTTGTTTTGTCATGCTTACTCGTAGCGCAAGGCTTCCACAGGTTCAAGGCTTGCCGCGCGGCTGGCGGGGTAGATGCCAAAGAACAAGCCGATGGCTGCCGAGAAACTGGTTGAAAGAATAATTGCGTCTGTGCCGACGATAGGGGTGAAGTTGGTGCCCATCGCCGTAGCGACCTTGCCGACCGTGAACGCAATCAGCCAGCCAAAGATGATGCCAATAATGCCGCCGATTAAACTCAGCAGCGAGGACTCGGTTAAGAATTGCAACAGAATGTCTTTTTTGCGCGCGCCCAGCGCTTTGCGTAGACCGATCTCGCGTGTGCGTTCCGTGACCGAGACCAGCATGATGTTCATAATGCCGATGCCGCCCACGAGCAGAGAAATTCCCGCAATGCCGCCGAGAAAGATCGTCAACACGCCCGTGATGGTTTGAAAAGTTTTTAGGAAATCTTCCTGCGAGAAAACCGTAAAGTCGTCCTGCCCAATGGGGGTGCGGTGGCGTTGACGCAAAATATTTGCGATCTCGTCCGACGCTTGCTTGACGGTTTCTGCGGTGGTCGCCTGCGCGAAGATCACGTCTACTTGATCAAGCGAGCCGCGTTTGATCAGCCTTGCCTGCGCGGTGGTGAATGGAATGTACGCGGCGTTATCTTCGCTGCCCATCGAGCCGCCGCCTTTTGAGACAAGCACGCCGATGACGCGGAAAGGCTGCCCTTCAATGCGAATGGTTTCGCCGACGACGCCATCGTGGCGACCAAAGAGCGTGTCTGCCGCGCCGGGTCCAAGCGCCACTACAGACATGCGCCCAAGCGCTTGTTCCGCGTTGATAAAGTCGCCTTCGCTGACTTCTATGTTTCGCACAGACTTATATTCAGCGGTGACGCCGGATATTTGCGCAGAAGTTTTTTCGCCGCCGTAGGTGAGCGTGGCGTTCCCTTGAATGATCGGCGCAACCGCCGCGACGTGCGGCGCGGCAAATGGGTCTCCAATCGCTGCCGCGTCTGCCATAGTCAATGGGCGAGTGTTGCTGCTGTTGCTGCGTCCAGGAGGTCCACCGCCGCCGGGTCCGCCGCCCGCGCTATCTTGCGCTCCGCGAAATACAAATAATAGATTCGTGCCGATGCTGCTGATTGAGCCGGTGATGGATGCTTGCGCGCCGTTGCCGACCGCGAGCATGGCGATCACGGCGGCAACGCCGATGACAATGCCAAGCACGGTTAAGCCGGAACGCATTTTATTGCCGTTCAAACTTTCGAGCGCTTCGAGAAGGGCTTGTGCGAAGCTCATAGTTTCTTCCCTCCCTTATCATAATTTGGATCAAGTTCGCCGTCGCGTAAACGAATCACGCGCTGAGTTTGCTCCGCGATTAAGGGATCGTGCGTAACGATGATGAGCGTCGTGCCGCGATCTTTATTGAGGTTGAGCAGCAGGTTCATAATTTCCTTGCCGACTTTTGAATCCAAATTTCCCGTCGGTTCGTCTGCCATGACGATGGCGGGATTGTTGACCAGCGCGCGCGCGACCGCCACGCGCTGCTGCTGTCCGCCGGAGAGCTCGTACGGGCGGTGAGTCATACGGTCTTTTAATCCGACGGCTTCAAGGGCGGCTTGCGCGCGTTCGCGTCTTCCTTCGGTCATGCCCGCGTAGCGCAGCGGCAGTTCCACATTGCCGAGCGCGGTCAAACGCGAGAGCAGGTTGAAACTCTGAAAGACAAACCCAACTTTGCGATTGCGAACGCTGGCGAGTTGATCGTCGGTCATCTCGCCGACAGATTCGCCGTCCAAAATATATTCGCCGGAAGTGGGTCTATCCAAACAGCCGAGCGTGTTCATCATCGTAGATTTTCCCGAGCCGGAAGGTCCCATAATGGAAAGGATTTCGCCGCGCTCAATGTTGAATGAGACGCCGCGCAACGCCTGCACGTCAAACTCGCCCATCTTATAGGTCTTTACTAAATCGCGGGCTTCGATCACTAAATCCATATTACCCTCCAAACGGACCGCCTGAAGGCGGATTCAAAATGATCAGATCGCCTTCTTTGAGGTCGCCGCCTGTCAGCGCGCTGTTCGTTCCGTCTGTCGAACCGAGTTGCACCTTGATGGGCTTGGGCTGATTATTAACCAGCACATACACTACTCGCTCGGCATTTACCAATCGCACCGCGCGGTTTGGAATTAACACAACGTCTTTCTGTTCTTTGATAATCACATTCACCGCAGAGGTCATGCCGGGTTTGACGAGCTCGTCCGCGTCGGTTAATTCCACCGTCACAGTGAAACTGACCACGCCTTGAACAGTATCGCCCGCTTGCCCAACCTGCACAACTTTGCCGTGATATTCCTTGCCAAGCACCGCGTCAAATGTCAACGCGGCAGATTGCCCCACCGCGACATTGTTAATGTCCACCTCAGAGACTTGCAGGTCAACTTGCAAATGAGAGAGATCGTCAACGCGGAAGGCGACGCTTCCCGCAGAGACCTGATCGCCTATCGCGGGCGTGGCTTGCG
>JAVHOY010000350.1:13433-23811 GCA_036170295.1 bacterium | reverse complement strand
GGACAGATTTTGTCCAATTCCTTTACTTATCTGAAAATATTGTGTAAACTGTATATATAATCGTCGCGCTATCGGGAGCAGCATGAGTCATTTGAAACGCTCGATTTTCTGGCTAGGATTCTATTTGTCGGCTGTTCTCGTGCTGGCAGAGTTTGACTATTCCAACGCGCCCATCATAAACTTTGCCAAGTATTTTTACTTCCTAGTGATGTTGAGTGTTCCGCTCACTCTTTTCATGCCGAGCGTGTCTAAAGTCAATGTATTTGTTTTGTTAATTATCTGGGGGGGCGTTTATATCGTCGCGCTCAAAATTATAGACCGCTCTCTGACCGCAAACGCGAACGACTTTCCCGTCATCCTACTTGAATTCATTCTGCTGGAGGCTGGCGTCTGGCTGGCTTATCAGCTTGCCGAGGGCATCAGCCACGCGGAATCGATTATGGATGCGATGGCGTTAAGCGCGTTTCCTAGCCGCACGGAGGAAATCGCTCATGCCGAAAGCCGCATCAAAGGCGAAATTACGCGCAGCCGCCGCTACCATCGTCCGCTCAGATTGATGGCGCTTCAAGCCAATCCCGACGACAAAATCGCCGTTCAGGAGATGGTGAAGGTTGTCCGCGCCGATTTGTGGAATCGTTTTTCATTCGCCCGCATCGGTCAGATCGTGGACGAGCATGTGCGCCAAACAGATATTGTCATGCGCGATCACAAGAATCGTTTTGTGATTCTTTGCCCCGAAACGGACGCAAAAAGTTCCGAACATTTGGCTAGCCGTATTGCCCAAGCAGTGGAGGAGAGAACAGGCTTGCATGTTTTATGGAGCACAGTGGGCTTCCCCGACGACGCATTAAATTTTGACGACTTGCTTGCCAGCGCCCAGTCAAAACTTAAGGCTTCTGCCGCAGACGCTAAGACAACAAAAGATGCGTCTGGCGCTAAACCAAAGTCAAAACCAAAACCAAAACTAAAACGCGACCAAACCAAGGAGACAATCTAACATGGCGATTCCTATGAGCGTCCAGTGGGTCAAGGGCATTAATCCTAAAAAGCGTGTGTTGATAGGACCATCCTATTTATTTGCCAAGCGTCTGATGGATCTGACGTTAACGCTTCTCTCCGCGCCTTTCTGGCTGCCTATATTGTTTGTGATCGCATTGGCAATCTACATCACCTCTCCCGGCGCGCCCGTCATATTTTATCAACTGCGAACAGGCAAAGGCGGGCGCAGATTTAAGATGTACAAGTTCCGCAGCATGGTCCCGAACGCTGAGGAATTGAAGCAAAAATATATGCACTTGAACGAGTTGCAGTTGCCCGATTTCAAAATCACCAATGACCCGCGTGTGACTCCTGTCGGACGTTTTCTACGCAAGACCAGTTTGGATGAAATTCCGCAACTGTTAAATGTGTTGAAAGGCGAGATGAGTCTGGTAGGTCCGCGCCCTACTTCCTTTGGCGCAGATGCGTATAAGTTATGGCACACAGAGCGTCTGGACGTGCAACCTGGAATTACTGGGCTGTGGCAAATCGCGGGCAGAGCGTCGCTTGAGTTTGACGATCGCTTGCGATTAGATATTGCATACATCGAAAGACGCAGTATCTGGCTTGATATTATGATTTTGTTCAAAACAGTAACGGCAGTATTGAAGCAAAAAGGCGCGCATTGATTATCGTCGTATTCAAACAATATATGGAGAAAGGTTAATCAAATGGAACTAAAAATATACTTGCGTATGCTGCAAAAAGGTTGGTGGCTGATCGTATTGGGCGCTTTGACGGGATTGATCATTTCCCTTTTAGCGTCTTATTTTGCGACGCCGCAATATGTATCCACTGCGCGATTCATCATCACGCCTAGTTTGTCATTGAAGACAAGCAAGGATGTGGTGGATAGTTTGAATACGTTGGATCGCGCGTCGGTTGTCGCTACCTACGCGGAAGTGATGAACAGCGAACGCGTCTTTGCTGATTCCATCGCTTCGATGCAATCCTCTCCAGCCGTGATGAAAGATTACGCCGTCAACGCGGTAGTATTGCCCAGTTCCAGCGTGTTGGAGTTGACTGTATCGGGTCCTAACCCCAACGCGGCGGCTGAACTCGCAAACACAATCGGCAAGCAAACCATTCAGTTCGCTGAAAGCATCAACTTTATTTTCGACATGAATTTCTTAGACGCGGCTGTGCCTGCCGTTGCGCCGTTTAGTCCGCAACCCGTGCGCGACGCGGGATTATCGCTTGGGCTTGGCGCAATCTTCGGCGCGTTGTTAGCTATCGTGGGCGAGCAGTTGCGCGTTCCGCTTGAAACCTATCGTCAATATTTTCGCATGGATAGCGAGTCCGGCGTATTCAATGTCAGCCATTTCCGTCACTTGCTCGCGCAGGAGATCAATGATCATCCTGACGACAGCATGACGATTGGCTTGATTGAGATTGAAGGATTAAAAGATTTGCTTGAGACTCTGCCGCCAGTCGGCTTGAAGAAGCTATTGCATAAAATTACGCAAACTTTGCAAAATGAATTGCGCGGAAACGACGTCATCGGACGTTGGAACGACACTGGCTTTAGCGTCATCCTACCCGATACGCCAGGCAGCGCCGCGCCGCGCACCTTTGACCGCATTTACGAAGCGCTTTCTGTTCCCGTAGATTTGAGTCAATACGATGTGACTGTGGACTTGCATCCATATATTGGCGCGGCGGTGTATAGCAACAACATCAAAGCGCAGGAATTGATCGAGAAGATGGAAGGCTCGCTCGAACAGGCGCACAGAAGCGGCAACGATAAGCCGATCTATTTATGGGATATCAAAAGTCCATTCTGGAAAGACGCTGAAAAGTAGGAGACGTTCTCCTCAAAGGTCTGTTATGGACAACAAACAAAGTTCAACTCAAGCCGCTGCTCTTCGCCCGAAGAGCGGCGGCGCGGATAATCTGTACGTTCTTTTAGCGCTGATTAGCATCGTCGTCTCTGGCGCGATGGCGCTTGCGACTCGTCAGTTTGGGCTGTTGGCGCTGTTGGTCATCCCTGTTGTGATTTTTTTATTTGGCGGATTGTCAAAACCAGACCTTGCGCTGGCGGTCTTCTTCTTTATTACCTTCACCCAATTCTCCGAAGTCGCCATTAGTTTTTATCATTTGCCGTCTCTCGCGCAACCGCTTGCGGGATTGTTGCTGTTTATTTTTCTGGTGCGTTGGACAATTTACGGCGAACGCCCGCTGACCTCTTCGCGCAGCATTACGTTTGTTCTTTTATACATCTTGATTCTGTTTGTTCACATGCTGTATGCCGACAACTTTATTATGGCGCGCGATTCTTTTATCGGCTTTGCCAAAGATATGTTGGGCGGCGTGATCGTGGTGATGTTGGTTCGCACTCCCGCCTCGATCAAGAACGCTGTGTTGCCGATTGTCGTCGCGGGTATTTTGATGGGAACCATCAGCGTGATTCAGTTTACGCGGAATGATTTTGCGAATCAATACGGCGGCTTTGGCAGATGGGAGAATCAGGTTTCGGGCGAAACGTCGCGCAACCGCATCTCAGGTCCGTATGCGAACCCAAACGCATATTCGCAAGTTCTCATTGTAATCGTCGCTATTGCTTTGGGACGTTTATGGTATGAGAAACGCGCAGGATTGAAAGCGCTGGCTGGCTGGGCGGTTGTGGTGTGCGCCTTATCCGTTATCTTCACATATTCGCGCGGCGGATTTTTAACGCTTGTCGCTACAATCGCTTTGTTGTTCGTCCAAAACCGTTCGCGCTTCTTTCCCATTTTGCTTACGGCGGCGGTGGCGGTGGCTGCCTTGCAATTCCTGCCGACAGATTACACAAGCCGCCTGACCACTTTATTTCAGTTTTCAAATTCGCCCAGCGCGCAAGTGACCGACACTTCTTTTCGCGGAAGGTTGAGCGAAAATATCGCCGCGTGGCAAATGTTTTGGGATCATCCTTATTTTGGCGTCGGCTTGGGAAATTTCAAAGTTCAATATCAAGAATATTCGCGTCTCATCGGGCTTGATACGCGCCGCGTGGAGCGCAACCCCGCCAGCCTTTATATGGAATTGCTTGCCGAACAAGGATTGATCGGATTGTCCGTTTTTGCTTTTTTGATGTACGCGGTCTTTCGCGGATTAATTATCGCGCGAGTGCAATTTGCGCGCGTCGGATTGCACGACCAAGCGCATATCGCCATGTCTGTGTTCGTTGCGCTGGTAGGATATTTGATCGCCGCCGCCGCGAAGAATAGCGCGTACGCGAATGTCTTTTGGGCGTTAGTCGGTTTTGCCATTAGCATCGAGCAGGTCGCTTATTCGGTCGCGCATGTAGAAGAAAAGCCCGCGCCGAGTTATTAAAATGGCTGAAGCGAAACCGTCTGAGAATTTTTCCCGCGCGGTCATTCACGGCGCCGCTTGGCGTTACCTTGCTTTCTTTAGCGGCAAGTTGATTTTATTCGTCAGTACCGCCGTGCTGGCGCGTTTATTATCCAAAGACGATTTTGGCGTGGTCGGCTTTGCGTTGACGACGATGGCGTTCTTCGACGTAATCTCCGATATGGGCGTAGGTCCCGCGCTGATTTATTACGCGGAAGAAAAAGATACCTCCGCCACCGCGTTCTGGTTGAATTTAGGAATCAGCGTCGCGTTGTTTGGAGTCGCATGGCTGCTTGCGCCTTTCATCGCGCTATTTTTCCATGATGAACGCGCAGTGGGCGTTGTCCGCGTGATGAGTTTGTCGTATCCGCTTTCGGCGATTGGCAGCGTCCATCAATATCTCCTGCAAAAAAAACTTGCGTTTGGAAAAACTTTCGCCCCCGAATTTATCCGCTCCGTTGCTAAAGGCGGATCATCCATTTTATTTGCGTTGTTTGGATATGGCGCGTGGAGTCTCATCTTTGGTCAATTGACGGGCGAGTTGGCGAGTTCTTTGGCGTATTGGTATTTATCTCCGTGGCGTTTGTATTTTGGATTTAGTTTGGAGAAGGCGCGCCGTCTTTTGAATTACGGCTATCGTTACGTCGGCGCGGATACGATTGCGATTATTCTTCAAAACCTCGATTATCTTTTAGTGGGGCGTTATCTCGGCGCGGAAGCGCTGGGCGTTTACACGCTGGCGTTTCGTCTGCCCGATCTGGTCATCTTGCAATTCGCGCGGACGTTGAGCGCGGTGGTCTTCCCCGTATATTCTCGTATGCGCGAAACGTCGAGCAATCTTGCCGAAGGTTTTTTTATGACCACGCGCTATGTCTCGTTGATTACCGTTCCGCTTGGGCTGGGCATGGCTCTGGTGGCGCGCCCTTTTACGTTGGCGGTATTTTCGGATAAGTGGATCGAAGCGGTTCCCGCCTTGCAAGGAATTGCCATTTACGCCATGCTGCTCTCGCTTGCGTATAACGCGGGCGGCGCGTACAAAGCGACGGGGCGTCCGCAAATTATTATGTGGCTTGGATTAGCGCGACTTGCCTTTCTCTTTCCCGTTTTGTGGTGGGCGGTCAACTCGGCGCATTCGATTGTCGCGGTCAGTTGGGGACATGCGCTCGTTGCGTTCATCAGCGCGTTGATGAGTCTCTACGTCGCCGCGCGCATTTTGAATCTGCCGCAAAAACGATTGGCGCAAGCGTTGTTTCCGTCTTTATTATGCGGCGCGATCATGTCTGTTGTCGTAGCGCTTGTTCTTCGCGGCGCTCAAAATGCTTCGTCATTAATTCAACTGCTTTTGAGCGTTCTCGCGGGCGGCGCGGCGTATGGATTAAGTCTTTGGATTTTTCAGCGCGACGCAGTCGAAGAAGGCGTTCGCAAACTGCGTCAGGCAGTGAAAAAATAATGACATGGAATATGACCGAATGAAAATTGCTCAGGTATTGGATTCGCTTGGCGTCGGAGGCGCGCAAAAAATGCAGGTCTTTTTGGCGGAGACCTTTCAATCCATGCCCATCGAATTGACCGTCGTCAGTTTGGACGACGACCCCGACCCCGCGATTGTTTCTCAATTGCAAGCGGCAGGCGCGCGCGTCGTCGAGTTCCCATTTCCGCGATTCTTCAGCCCTTTGTCTTTCATTCGCTTAGTGAAATTTTTTTACGAAAATAAATTTGATTTGGCAAACACCTATCTCGCGTATTCAAATATTTTCGGGTCGTTCGCTGGATTTATTACAGGGACTCCCGTCATTGCGTCGTTGCGCAGCGCGGCATTCAATCAATCGGATTACAGTCGCGCGCGCGCGCGAATCGAAGATTTTGCGTTGAGTCATCTCGCCGCGCGGATTCTTGCGAATGGCAACGCCGTCGCCGAATTTGCTCGCGCGCGCGCAAAGAATACGCCCGTTGATATTCTCGTCAACGCGGTGTTGCCGACTCCGCCCATTTCGTCGGAAGAACGCGAAGCCATCCGCGCGGACTTGATGGGCGACTCGCATCGAACGCTGATTATTTCCGTCGGTCGTTTGAGTCGCGCGAAGGCGTTTCCCGATCTAATCAATACGGCGGAGATGATCAAAAATAAAAATGATCATTTCTCGTTAGCCATCGTCGGCGACGGCGACATGATGAGCGAGTTGAAAGAGCAAGTCCGCGCAATGGATTTGGAAGATTGCGTTCGCTTCGCGGGACAACGCTATGACATCCCGCGCTTGCTTGCGTCCGCCGATATTTATGTCAACTCGTCCACGCGCGAAGGCACGTCCGTTTCGATTTTGGAAGCCATGTCGGCGGGCTTGCCCGTTGTCGCTACGGCGGTTGGCGAAGCGCCGTTTCTTTTCAAAAATGGCGAAGGGATTTTAGTTCCGCCTTCTGATTCTCGAGCGCTTGCCGACGCGCTGCTCTTATTGTTAAGCGACCCTGAAAAACGAAAAAAAATGGGGAGCGCGGGCGCGTTCAAAATTTATACGGGACATACTCGCCGCGAGTGGGCGCGAAATTTGTTGTCCATTTACGCGAAGGTTTCGCCCAAAGCCGCAGACTTGCTCGCGCAAATAGACTCGGGCGCGTTAAAAGTTTGGGAGACAGAATCGTGAATGGCGTGATGATGCTTGTCAACGAATTTCCGCCCGTTGCGGTTGGCGGCGCGGAAAAACAAGCCGAGCGTTTATCGGTTTATCTTGCCCAGCGCGGATTTTCTGTGGGCGTAATCACGCGGCGTTTTGCAAATCTATCCGCGTATGAAATGTTAGACGGCGTGAAAATTTTTCGTCCCGCCGCGTTTGGTTTTGGAAAACTAAAAACGATTGCGTTCATATTTGGCGCGTTGATTATTTTATGGCAGCAAAGAAAAAATTATTCCGTCTTGCACGCGCATCTGGCGTTTGGTCCCGCGCTCGCGGCGTTGATTGCGGCGCGTTGGTTTGGCAAACGAGTGATTGTCAAATTTGGCGCCGGCGGAAAATTCGGCGATATTCAAACTTCGCAAGCCGCTTTGCGCGGCAGATTGCGTTTGGCGGCGTTGCGTCGCTGGGCGGATGCGATTGTTGTCCTTGACGATGAAATGTACGCCGAAGCGCTCGCCGCAGGTTTTGACGCTCGCCGCATTCGCAAAATGAACAACGGCATTAACGTTGAATCTTTCGCGCCGTTGCAATCCCGCGACGAAGCGAAGAAACGCTTTGAGTTGAACGATAAAATTGTGATTGTTTTTATCGGCAGACTCGCGCCGCAAAAATCATTGCCCGTTTTGTTGAATGCGTTGGCGCGCGCTTTGCCGTCTTGCCCGTCGCTGCATCTTGTTTTGGTAGGCGATGGAATTCAACGCGGCGAGTTGGAATCTTTGGCGCAAACTTTGAAGATTCAATCGCACGTCGTCTTTACAGGCAGTCAGCCAAATGTGATTCCATATTTACACGCGGCGGATATTTTTGCGCTGCCGTCCCTTTCCGAAGGAATCTCAAACGCGCTGCTCGAAGCCATGTCCGCGCAATTGACTTGTCTTGTCAGCGAAGTCGGCGGCAACGCGGAAGTTCTCGATCATGGAAATTGCGGCGTATTGCTGCCCGTCGGCGATGCGGATGCGTGGCGCGACGCGCTCGTCCATTTTGGAAATTCTCCCGAAGCGCGCGCGCGTTTTGAACAAGCCGCGCATCAACGCGTGTTGGATGTTTACGATTTTCGCGTGGTCGGCGCGGCGTATGAAAAGTTGTATCAGGAATTGGGCGCGCGATGAAGAAAAAAGTTTTGCAAATCATTGACGGCTTGAACGTCGGCGGCGCGGAGACTCTGCTGATTGATCTTGCGCGCGGTTTGCAAAACGCGGATTATGACGTCGTCGTGGCGTACAGCACGCATGGCGCTTTGGAATCTCATCTGCGCGAGTTGAATATTCCGTTGGTTCATTTGCCGCGCAATTTTCGCGTTGACCCGTTTTTGCTTTTTCGCATGTGGAGATTAATTCAAAACGAAAAACCCGATATTGTTCACACGCATTTATTCAAAAGCGATTTGCATGGACGCATCGCCGCGTGGTTGAGCAAAGTTCCGCTGATTATTTCAACCGTTCACAACAACGACGCATGGATTCGCAAATTCCCGCTTGGGCAAATTTATGGCTGGACGGCGCGTCTCGCGCATCGCATCATCGCTGTTTCTGAGGAAGTGCGCGAATATCATATCAAGTATGCGAATACGCCCGCCGATAAAATTCAAGTCATCTCCAACGGCGTGGATGTTTCTCGTTTTGCAAATCCCAATCTTAATCCGTTTGCGTTTCGCGCTGAATTTGGAATTGATTCATCCGCGCCGCTGATTGGAATTATCGGCAGGCTAGAGCCGCAAAAAGATCACGAAAATTTTTTGAAAGCCGCCGCGCTGATCGCAAAAGAAATTCCCAATGCGCGGTTTATTATCATCGGCGCTGGTTCGCTGCATGACGATTTAGTCAAGCAAACCGAAGCGTTAAATCTTTCGGCGCGCGTCGTCTTCGCCGGCATTCGAGAAGATATTCCGCTGGCGCTTGCCGCGCTGGATTTGCTGGTCATCTCATCTCGCTGGGAAGGTTTGCCCGTCACGCTGCTTGAAGCGCTCGCGGCGCGTTGCGCGGTGGTCGCAACAAATGTCGGCGGCATTGCGGATGTGGTCACGTCAAATGAATCCGCGCTGCTGGTTCCGCCGCAGAATCATATTGCGCTCGCAGAGTCTTGTCTGCGCGTTTTGCGCGATCCGCAGTTGGCGGAAAAATTATCAAGCGCCGGCTTTGAGCGCGTTAACTCGGCGTTCAGTATGGACGCGATGATGAAGAAAACAATCGCGTTGTATCAAACTTTATGGGATGAATATGCCGCGCATTAGAGTTCTCGAAGTTGGAAAATCCACTGCGGGCATTGGCGCGTATTTGCGTTACCTCGCGCGCGGATTGAATATGGAAAAATTTCAACTCACTTTCGTGTGTCTCTCCGACGGCGGCGCGGAGTTGGCGCAAGAGTTGCGCGGCGTCGCCGATGTTCAAGCGCTCAGTTGGCGCATGAATCGTTTCAAGATTGACGTGTTCGGCGATTTGCTCGTTGCGATTCGACTCGCGCGATTAATTCATTCGCGCAAATTTGATTTGGTTCACGCGCACGGCTCGAAGGCTGGATTCCTCGCGCGCGTCGCCGCGATAGGTTCTGGCGTTCCCGTGATTTACTCGCCGCATTGCTTTTCCTTCCACGACGGCGCGGGAAAATTACAAGCGAAATTTTTTGCCGCGCTGGAAAGATTCGCGGCGCGGTTTTTCACCGCAAAAATTATCGTCGTCGCGGATGGCGAACAAACGCTTGCGCGTCGTTATCGCGTCGGCTCGCCAAATCAATTTGCGACCGTAAGAAATGGGATTAACGCCGCGTATTATCAAATACCTGTGGATCGCGACGCGGTCAAAAAGTCGTTAGGAATTCCCGAAGACGCGCCGCTGGTTGGATCGGTTGGCAGACTTGGCAAACAAAAATCGCCGTTGACGTTTATCCGCGCTGCGGCAATTGTCCATGAGCAAATGCCGCGCGCGCAATTTATCTGGGTTGGGTCGGGTCCTCTTTACGAAGAGTCGATTCGATTGACGAAGGAGTTAGGCTTGCAAGATGCGATGCGCTTTGCGGGCGAACGCAAAGACGTTCCGTCTATTTTACAAACGTTAGATTGTTTTGTGTTGTCGTCGTTGTGGGAAGGTTTTTCGATTGTGTTGCTGGAGGCAATGGCGGCGGGCGCGCCCATCGTTGCGACCAATATTCTCGGCAACGACGAGGCGATTGCGGACGGCGAAAACGGCTGGCTGGTTCCGCCCGACGACCCGCAAGCGCTGGCGCGCAAAATTTTAGAGTTGTTGGAAAATTTTGAACAGGCGAAAAAATTTGGAAACGCGGCGCGCGAGCGCATCCAAAAAGATTTTACTTTCGCGCAAATGATTCGTTCGATAGAAAATGTGTAT
>JAVHOY010000350.1:7746-13333 GCA_036170295.1 bacterium | reverse complement strand
ATTTAATCGTCGTGCTTTGTGAAAATGAAAGGAGCAACCATGTTTAAGCGAATACAAAAAATAGCTTTTAGCGTTTTGCTGTGCGCCATTCTGCTGGCTTCGATGTCGGTTCAGGCGTTGGCGCAAACTGCCGCTCCAAGCGGAGTGATCTCGCTTGCGGATTTGGGCGTGACAGAGATCCGCATGATCGGTCCCTTTGACACGAACACATTGACCTTCGGGCTGCCTGCGACTTGGAAGCCAAATTCTCCCGCGCAAATTTCTTTAAACTTGACGGTTGCGTTTGATACCGTCGCGCAGGCTGACCAAATTTTGAACGGCGGTACGCTCACGGTCTCGTTCAATCGGCGGACAGTGACCGCTCTTTCGTTGGATAAAACGAACGTCAACGATTTTACGATTGACGTGCCTTTAGATTATCTAACCTCCGCGCGAACTGACGGTCGCATGGAGTTGCGTTTTGAATTGAACAGCGGCATTTCATGTATCGCCAACGACCACATGACGGTGGTCATCAATTCCTCTTCGCGCATCGCGTTCAACTATGACGAGGTTTTGCCGAACGTGAGTTTGAGTCAATTCCCGCGACCTATTTATCAGAACTCCATCGTTCCTGATTCTGCGTACATCGTCATACCCAATCAACCCAGTTCTGCTGAATTGCAGAGCGCATACACGGTGGCTGCGGGCATTGGAAACCTGACTTCAAGCAGCGTGGCGTTGAGTTTAGTGCGCGCGGATAATTTGACTGCGGAACTGAAAGCCAAGTCGAATCTAATTTTTGTCGGCAAGGCTGCCGCGTTCTCGCAATTGAGCGAGCTCGCTCTGCCGCTGACGGCTGCTGGCGGAAAGTTCGCGCTGACAGACGAATCTCGCGGCGTGGTGGAAATGGTTAACTCGCCGTGGAGCAAGCCAAGCGTCGCGCTAATCGTCAGCGGCAATACCGACGAAGGCGTTATCAAAGCGGCGCAAGCGCTAAGCACAGGAAGCTTTGTCGCGGGCGCGGCGTCCAATTTGGCGGTGATTGAAACTGTTCAGAACACCGCTCCCGTCACGCCGCTGATCTCCGATCAATCGCTGGGCGATATGGGTTATAAAGCGACGGAACTCAACAATCGCGGCATCAACTCAGATGCGGTTAATTTCTTTGTCCCCGCGGGCAGTACGGTTTCGTCCGCTGCGTCTTTCGATCTCGCTTATGGGCATTCCGCTTTGCTCAACTACAATCTCTCTGGCATGGTGGTTTTGTTGAACGGCAAACCGATTGGCAGCGTTCAACTGACTGCGGATACTTCCAAGCAGGCGATCAATCACGCAGCCATCACGATTCCCGCTTCGCTGGTTTTGCCCGGCAGAAACAGCCTTGAGATTCGCGTCAACTTGGAGCCGATGGACAATTGCGTGGATCCAAATCTGCGCGGACTGTGGGCGATTGTCTGGCCCGAATCGCGTTTGTATCTTCCCTTTGTTCCTACATCGGCGAACGTCTCGGTGGCTATGGATCTGGCTTTGTATCCCGCGCCGATGGTTTTTGATCCAACCTTAACGACTACCGCATTAATTCTTTCGCGCGATAGCGTTGAATCTCAGGCGCAGGGTTTGCAGATTGCGTCTTATCTCGGCGACCGTTCAAATGGCGCTATTTCTCAACTCCGCGTTTTTTACGACGATGAAGTCGCCGCCGCAGATTTGAGCCCTTACAACGTGATTGTGATTGGGCGTCCCAGTCAACTTAAAACGATGGATACGTTGGGGAGCGCGTTGCCTGTTCCGTTTGAAAAAGGCAGCGATATTGCAAGCAATAAATATTCGCAAATCGTTTATGAAATTCCCGTCGACGCGCCGATTGGCTATGTTCAGTTTTTCCCGTCCCCGTGGAATAAAGAGAAGATTGTGATCGCCGCGTTGGGCAATACCGCGCAAGGCGTTACATGGGCGGCTTCGGCGTTGTATGACGCGATTCTGCGCCCGCAGTTGGCTGGCAATTTTGACGTAGTCACGGATGTCCGCGTTCAATCTGTGGATACTCGGCTTTCTGTCCCGTCGGGTCAGACTCTATCTACGCCCGCGCCAGACGGCTCTACTCAAACTTCCAATCCGCCTGTGAATACTACGCCCGTTGTCGCTCGTCCGAGTTGGATACTGCCTGTGTTGTTCGCGTCCATCTTGCTGATGATAATTTTGATCGGCGGCGTAGTCTATGTCAATTGGCATAAACAGCATGTAAAGAAAGATTAATTTTTTTAGTAGGGGCGCGACATTGTCGCGCCCCTACTCGCGCTTACAAACGTCGTTGATGATTGGCGCTAAACGATCCACAACGCGATCCCATGTGAATTCATTGACAACGAGGTTGTATCCCGCGGTTCCCATTTGACGGCGCAACTTTTTATCTTTGAGCAATTCAACAAACGCCGCGCTCAACGCGCCGATATCTTCGGGCGGAACAAGAATCCCCGTCTCGCCATGACGAATGATTTCATCCATAGATTGTCCCGTAACGCCAATGCACGGCAGTCTATACGCCATCGCTTCGAGCAGCACGTCGCCCCAAGTTTCCAATCGCGACGGCAGCGCGAAAATATCCGCCTGACGATATAACTCGACAAGTTCTTCGCGCTTCCATGTGGGCGGAATGACCGTCACGCCTTTTCGCGGCATCCCATCGGGGATCGCGTCGCTTGTGACAAATAACAAACGCGCATTGGGAACAACATCAAGCGCGGATGAAAAAGCGCGCAAGACCAAATCTCCGCCTTTGCGATAAAAATTTAATCCAATAAATAAGATTGTGGGATTTTCATTTTCAGGGCGAGCGACCAGCGCGGGTAAGTTTTTAAGGTTTACGCCGCCGCCGATCACGCTGACTTGTTGGGGCGGCAATTTGTAATCATCCAAAATGGATTTACGCGCGAGTTCCGAGCGCGCGCAAACATGCGCCGATTGTTTCAGCGCTCGCTCTTCCAATTCAAACCAGCGCAGCAAATCCGCGCCGCTGAGCGGAGAACGTCCCGCGTCCCGCCGTCGAGCGGATAACTGCGCGGTGTAATCGGTATAAATTATCTTCGGCAGTTGAATCCCATCCCAGCCCGCATCGAACAATACGCCGAGTTGAATGACTACATCCGCTTGAGATTGCATGGAGCGAACCCAGCGCGCCGCCTGTTTTGAGCGGGTTATAAAAGCCGCCACATTTTTTGAGGCGCGGGCTTTCCATGTTTGTATGTTCGGATTCCATACCCTAGCCGCGTTCCATAATCTTTGAACCCCGCGCAATTTGGCGTTATAAATTCCCGTCACTTGAAAGCGCCGATTAAGCGCTTCGATAAACGTGTTGTATTTTATATTCGTTTCCGCGTCGTTCTTCACGTCGCCATACAGAATGACAAGCGCTCTGGGATTGGCGTTTTCTTTCATTACGAATTCTCCAGAGATTTCTCGATATAAAAATGTAACTTCTCGCAAACTGCGCGCCATGTATATTGCCGTTCGATTATCTCCAAACTTTTCATTCCGAATCTGCGGCATTGTTCGGGATTCGCCAATAAAGATTTCAACGCTTCGGCGATGCTTTGCGCGTCATTCGGCTGGACGAGAAAACCGTTCTCCCCATCGTGGATGAAATCAGGTATTGAGCCGATCTGTGTGCCGATTACGGGCAAGCCCGCGCGCATCGCTTCAAGATAAGAAATTCCAAACGGTTCTTCGCGGGTGGGCATACAAAAAATACTCGCTTCTTGATAATAACGTTTTAGATTGTCTGGCATGATTTTCCCGACCGCGACGCAATTCTCGACGTTGATTTTTGGTCTGCACCCGACGACGGTCAGCGTCGCATTGGGATACGTCTGGCGCGCGATTTTGAACGCGACGAGCAACGCGGGTCCGCCTTTGCGATTCCAGTCAATGCCCACGAACAGAATGGCTTGTTTGGCGAAGCGTCCCGCATCCATGTTTGGCGCGGAAGTATCCACATTGCCGCCTGCGAATACGCAGATTACTTTTTCTTCCGCTTGATGATATTGCTCGCGCAACGAATTTTGGATGTTGGTACTGCGTACAAAGTTGAGCGTCGCATGGTTGTAAATTGTCCGCTCAAGATCTGTCCACGCTTTTGGATATAGTTTTTTGACGTTGAAACTTGCATAATCCAAATTTGTAAGATGGGTGTGGTCGGTGTAGAGGAAGTGCGGCGTCCCTTCGAGGCTGCAATCAAACAGCGATTGCATTTGAAACGTAAAGCGATACTCTTTTGTGGAATAATTTTTCCGAATTAGATTTCTGATGTAATTGAAAATAAAGGGCGTGCGCCAGAAAGCGTCTTTGAAAGCGTGACGCTTTAAGAGAATATCCGCGCCGTAGATTTTGACCGTCGCCAGAATATTCCGCGCAACCGCGCCCGCGTTTTTTAGGACAAGCGACTCCACTTCGATCACATCCACTTGATGATCGGCGAATCGCTTCTTGAATTCCTCCGCCACTTTGACGTTTGCAAGGGGCCATCTTTTGGGGATGAAAAAGGCGATCTTTTTTTCTCGTGTCATTCTCATTTCCATGTTTGAATTATACGGTAAATCAATCGCGGCGTTCCTTAATGTCAACGTCTTTGCAAGATACGACGACGCTTTACGAGAAAGCCTTACGCTGAAAATAAGTTCAGCCTGTTTGATATAATCCGTTTGCTGAATTATTTTTTTATTGTGGCGCGACATTTATGTCGCATCATCAACCTATTTCATGCGAGTTGACCATGCTTCATCGCCTTCGACATTGGTACAGAACGCTTCTTGATCTATCGCCATTCGCCGTCAGAGATTTTTCGTGGAAGGTGCGCTGGCGAATGCGGCGCGACCATAACCCGCTGTTTATTGCTTTGCAGGATAAATATGAGGTTAAGCGCTATGCGCGCTCGCGCAACGTCGATTCCGCCGAGCCGTATTGGATTACAGAAAATCCCCAAACCATTCCTTTTGATTCTCTGCCTCAAAATTATTTTATCAAAGCCACGCATGGCTGCAACTGGAACATCGCTTGCGAAAATGGCAAACTATATAAACACGGCGATTCTTCCAAAGTTGAATTAACGCGTCAAGATTGCGTCCGTATTTGTGAAGGCTGGCTAAAGTCGCGCTATTCGCGCAGTCAATGGGCGTACGCGCATATCCCGCCGCGCATCGTGGTCGAAGCGGAAGTTAATCAACTCGGCGGCGGCGCATTGATTGATTATCGTTGTTATACGTTCAACGGCAAAGTGGCGGTCATTCAATACGACTCAATGATTTATAAAAACAATGAAAGTATTTTCTTCGACAGAAATTGGAAAGAGATTGAACTTTCAATTTATCGCAACAAAATTTCCGATCCTCTGCCGCCGCGTCCCGAACATTTGGACGAGCTGATTGCCGCCGCAGAACGACTTGGCGTGGGTTTGGATTTCGCGCGCGTGGATTTGTTCAACACTACAAATGGAATCATCCTCGCGGAAATGACCGTCTACCCCGAAGCGGGCGACGTTCATTCCCCGACGATTGATCCGCGCTTCAATCGCTGGCTTGGCGATCAATGGATTCTCCCAACGCGATGAAAT
>JAVHOY010000350.1:0-7646 GCA_036170295.1 bacterium | reverse complement strand
CGGCGGACGTTTTGGGCGCGTTCTCAGCGTCGTCAATTTGAATGATACGCTTGATGCGAACAGCCCCGAATACATGGGCAGTTTTCGCTGGGCGCTAGATTCCACTTGGGCGGACGATCCCGCGTCGCCGTATGATCAGCGGCGTTTTATCGTTTTCAAAATCGGCGGAATTATCAATTTACAAGATCGCTTAGTTGTGTCGCATCCGTTCACTACGATTGCCGCGCAGTCTGCGCCATCGCCGGGCGTCACATTGCGACGCGAAGGATTAACTATCGAAACGCATGACGTGATTCTCAGAGGATTGCGAATCCGCGTTGGCGCGGAAGCGGGTCCCGATTGTTGCCGCGACGGTTTGAAGATTAGCACGTCTAATGCAACGAGCGATATTTACAACGTCATCGTGGATCATACTTCCGTGAGTTGGGCGATTGACGAAAACGTTTCGTTTTATGTCGAGCCGACGAAACCGTACTCGCTCAGCAACGTTACTATCCAATGGACAACCATCAGCGAGGGATTGTTCAACAGCGTTCACGTTGACGAAGGCGCGACGCAGCCCGATCCGCACAGCATGGGATTGATGATCGGCAACGGCGCCGCGAATATTTCCATCCACCATAATTTGCTGGCGTTGAATTGGGGACGCAACCCGCGCCTCTCTGGCGTGGAAAATGGCGAAGTCGTCAACAATGTCGTCTTCGGTTGGAAAGATCGCGCGATGGAAATCAGCGGCGATAAAAATATTGCGCGCGTGATTGGAAATTATTTTCGCGCGGTCAAAAAATCAAAATTGCCTGAGATCGTTATCGCAGACTCAAATGCGGAAAGCAAATATTTTTTTGACAATAATATTGCGGACCATGCGGGGTCTATCTCCAACGCGAAAACAAAAGGCGCGCCTTTGCTTTCTTTCTACAATTCTTTTCCCGATAGTTTTCTAAATATTGACGATGCAAACCTCGCCTACGAAAATGTATTGAACAACGCAGGCGCGTGGACTCCAACACGAGACGGAATTGACGAACGCGTAATTAACGACGTGCGTTCGTATGGCGGCGCAATCATTGACGATCCGCTTCAAGTGGGCGGTTGGGAACTTGGCGCGTCGGCAACCTATCCTAACGATAAGGACGGCGACGGAATTCCTTCGCAATGGGAAATAGATCATGGACTTGATCCTATCTTTGCGGGCGACGCCAACAACCCAAATTATCTTTCCCCCAAAGGTTACGCGTGGATCGAGGAATATGTCAACTCATTGATTCCTGCGCCGTAATTTTCTTTACAACCCCGATCTTCTTTTCCTCAATGCGTTATCGTCCATCACTTTGAAAATTCGCAACACAAACGGTTGACTTCCCAGCCAGCTCAAAATCTTGCCCCATACTTTCATCAAACCTTTGGGCGGAGTCGGCAACGCAATCGCAGATGTGAAATCCACAACGCGCCCATCAATTGAAAATGTGTATCTTCCCGTTTGCGTAACCTGCGGATTGAGATTCAAAAACGCGCGCAGATTTTCGAGTTCTTCGGCGGT
This sequence comes from bacterium, assembly GCA_036170295.1. Lineage (GTDB taxonomy): Bacteria > Chloroflexota > Anaerolineae > Anaerolineales > Villigracilaceae > Villigracilis. The sequence goes on along the minus strand of JAVHOY010000350.1, from coordinate 6,106 downwards.
CATCCACTGCGGCATATCAGAAGTCGCTTTGAAATTGCAAATCAACGCAAGGTCTTGTAAGAGTCTTTTTTGTTCGGGCGCGAGCGTATTTTCTTGCGACTCAAAATACGCCACATCGGGATCAATATGTAATAAAGGACTCAACCACAATCTATTTAACGACGTGCGGATCGCGCTGCGCGTTGCGGGAATGGATGGGTTGTAGAACAGCACCGCGTCGCGATGTTTTTCCCACTCATGCGAAACGTCGGGACCGACGCGAATCGCGTCGCATAAACCGAGCGCGGGAAAAATCGGCGTGCCGCAAGTTAAGAAGAACGCGTCGAGTCCCATCGCTTCGCGCATCACGCGCAACGATTCTCGGTACGCGGCTTCGCGCGGCAGGTCTTTGTGGCGTTTGCCCTTCAACGCGCCCGCGTATAAAAAATCCAACTTGAGATAATCAAATCCCCAAGCGCGGACTTGCTTCATCAGCGCAACCAGCCACGCGCTTACGTCGGGGCGCGTGGTATCGAGCGCGAATATAGGCTCGCCCCAATTAAATCCTGCCGAGACAAGCACGTCGCGCTCGTTGCGCAAAAACCAATCCGCATGTTCGCGGAATAACTTCGATGATTGAGTCGCAATCAACGGCGCGAGCCATAACCCCGCGCGTCTCCCCGTTGACTTTATTTTTTCAGCCAGCGCGTTCATGCCCGTCGAAAACTTTTCGTTCGCTTCCCAATCGCCGACATTTTTTTGCCAGCCGTCGTCCGCTTGCAAAACATCAAAAGGCAAGTCGCCGAGCGCGTCAAAAGTTTTGTAAAGAATTTTTTCATCAATCATCGTGTACAGGCTGTACCACGAACACCACACGCGCGGCGCGATTTTCTTTTTTGTTTTTGGAAATCGAATTTCCAACGCGTTGATATATTCTTTGAAAACGACATTTTCCTGACCGTACGATATGAACCATTCCGCGTTGCCATCCGCGACGCTGCTGCCATGCAACACATCATTGATCAGCGATACGTGCGTGTCCAATGTTAACGCGCCCAGCAGCAAAATATTCCCATCCGCGAATTGAACCGCGCCCAGCCATGATCCGTTTGGATGCGATTTGTACACATGCTCCACATCCACTTGCAAGGAGTGATAAATTGCCGGCATTTGCACAGGCAGCGGAGTTAAATTTGTCCACGCCGCCAGCGACCATGATTGCCAGCCGTGACGATAATATTGAATCGGCGCAAACGGCAGGTCAATTTGAATCTCATCGGCTTGGATGATTTTTGACTTATCTTTGAATTCGGAGAATGGGATGAAAGTCATTTTGATTATTTACCTTCTAATCGTCGCTTCCCGTTCGGGACCGACGCCAATCCACTTTACGGGCGCGTCTGCCGCTTCTTCGATCATCTTTACATAATTTTGCGCGTTGATGGGCAAGTCGTTGAACGATCTTACTTTGCTAATATCTTCGTTCCAACCTTTGACGGTTTTATAAACGACTTCAACTTTATCCAAGCCGTAAGCGTCCACGTCGGCGTAGTGAACTGACGCGCCGTTAAACTTATATCCAACGCCGACTTGGATTTCATTCAAGCCGCTTAAAGTATCCAACTTGGTTAAACATAATTCGGTTATGCCGCTGAGTTGAACGGCGGCGCGGACAATTTCTAAATCCAGCCAACCAGCTCGGCGCATGCGTCCCGTCGTTGCGGCAGTCTCGCTAAATTTTTTATACGCTTCGTTTTGACCGTCATGAATTTCAGTAGGCAGCGGTCCGCCGCCGACGCGGGTTGTGTACGACTTGGTCACGCCGATAATCCTCGTGATATAGCGCGGCGGAATTCCGAGTCCCGCCGACGCGGCGGAAGGAATTGTAGTGGATGCGGTTACGAATGGATACGTTCCCCAGTCGTTATCCAAAAATGTTCCCATCGCTTGCTCTAGCAAAAAATTTTTATTTTGTTTCAAGCCGTCTTGCACAATATAGAATAACTCGCGGATGTATGGTTTTAGTTTTTGATAATAGCCGCGATATTCAGCGCGGACTTCTTCGTAGTTCAACGCCGCGCCGCCTAATGCGACGACGATCTTGTTCTTCAAATTCAACTGCATCTTCAAACGCGACTCGAATACGTCGCTGGTGAAATCAGTCCAGCGGATTCCGTTATAGCTGACTTTATCCGCGTAAACGGGACCAATTCCGCGCCGCGTGGTTCCCGTTGCGCCCGCGCCTTTCGCTTCTTCATATAAGCCGTCTAATATTTTATGATATGGCATGATGATATGCGCGCGCGGCGAAACCCAAAAACGTCCGTCAATGCCAACGCCGGCTTTGTTCAACATTTCGATTTCGTCAATCAACACTTGCGGATCAATCACCACGCCGCCGCCGATTAACCCGACGGTATTTTGCGCGAAAATTCCCGAAGGCACAAGATGAATTTTGAATGTTCCAAATTCATTGATGACCGTATGTCCCGCGTTGTTGCCGCCGTTGAAACGCGCCACATAATCCATTTGACCTGCAAGGAAATCCACCGCTTTGCCCTTGCCCTCGTCGCCCCATTGCGAACCGATCACTGCTGTCACTGACATGACGTCTCCTTTGTCAATTTACAATTGACGATTTTCGATTACCCAAATTACCAATCACCAATTACCTTATTACCATCACGCATTATAATTCGGGCGCTTCCATTTTGGCGTAAAGGAGTTGTTATGAAAATTTTGCAAGACACGGCTTTAACTTACGACGATGTTCTGCTTATGCCGCAATATTCGACGGTGGACTCGCGGCGTTTGCTTTCCACGCAGACTCGTCTCACGAATCGGATTACGTTGCAAATCCCGATTGTTTCCGCGAATATGGACGTGGTCACAGAAAGCGATATGGCGATTGCGATGGCGCGCGAGGGCGGCATCGGAATCATTCATCGTTTTCTATCCATTCCCGAACAGGCGCGGCAAATCGAGCGCGTGAAAAAGGAAGAGTCTTATATTGTAGAGAAGCCGATTATGACGACCGTCGCGCATACGGTTGGCGATTTGAAAAAACTTGTGGAGGAAACGAACACGGGCGGTATTTTGATTTTGAATGGCGGCGAGAAACTGGTCGGCATTGTGACCACGCGCGATCTTTTGTTTGAAGACGATAACAGCAAACCTGTCGGCGAGATTATGCAAAAGAAAGTTATAACGGGCGCGCCCGATATTTCTTTGAAAGACGCTGAGAAGATGCTGCACGAAAATCGCGTCGAGAAACTTCCGTTGGTGGATGCGGATGGGCGCGTGGCGGGCTTGGTGACTCTGAAAGATATTATGAAGGTCACGCAATATCCAAAGGCGACAAAGGACGAGCGCGGACGTTTGATGGTGGGCGCGGCGGTGGGTGTGCGCGATATGGAAATGCGCCGCGTCGAATCTGCCCTTGACGCGGGCGCGGATTGTATCGTGGTGGACATCGCGCACGGCGATTCGAATCTCGAAATTGAGATGATTAAAAATATCCACAGGAATTTCCCTGCGGCGCAGATCATCGGCGGGAATGTGGCGACTGCCGACGGCGCAAAACGTTTAATTGACGCGGGCGTAGACGCGATCAAAGTGGGCGTGGGTCCCGGCTCGATTTGTATCACGCGTATTGTCGCGGGTTCGGGCGTTCCGCAATTGACGGCTGTGATCGAATGCGCTGAAGCCGCGCGCGCCGCAAATATTCCTATCATCGCCGATGGCGGCATTCGTCAGCCCGGCGATTTGGCGAAGGCAATCGCGGCGGGCGCGCAGACCGCAATGATCGGCAGTCTCTTGGCTGGCACCGATGAAAGTCCCGGCTTGGTGATGACGCGCAAAGGTCATCGTTATAAGGCGTCGCGCGGTATGGCTTCGCGCGAGGCGACGATTGATCGCAATAAACGCGAAGGCAATGATTTGAGTCAAGAAGAAATTGAAGATTATGTCGCTGAAGGAGTCGAGGCGGCTGTGCCGTATCGCGGTAAAGCGCGCGAGGTGTTAACTCAACTTGTCGGCGGGTTGCAATCAGGGATGAGTTACAGCGGCGCGGCTTCAATTGAAGAATTTCAGCGTAAGGCAATCTTTGTCCGCATGACGGGCGCGGGGTTGCGAGAATCCGGCGCGCATGACGTGGAAGTTTTGGGTTAAGGATAAAGACGTAATTCGTAATTTACCAATTACAAGGTTCATTAATGTCTGTCTATCTTCACGATATTCCCCTTTTACAAGCGCAACAAAAACTGCGCGAAGCCTTGCAAGCCGCCGACCTCTGGCGTATGTTGGGCGCTGAAGCGATTCCGCTTGATGAAAACGCGCTGGGTCGCGTGACCTCCGAAGCGATCTGGGCGCGGACGTCCTCTCCGCATTATCATGCTTCCGCGATGGATGGTTTCGCTGTCCGCGCGGAAGCGACTCGCGGGGCGCAGCCATCTTCTCCCGTTCAGTTATCGGTTATCAGTAATCAGCTATCAGTGAACGGCGATCAGTCGGGCGCTCAATATGTAGATACCGGCGACGCTTTGCCTGACTGGGCGAACGCGGTAATTCCGATTGAGAATGTTGAATCGTTGGATGACGACGGGCAAATTACAAAAGCGATTCGCGCGCCAAAAACGATTCGCATTCGCGCGGCGGTTACGCCGTGGAGTCATGTCCGCCCGTTGGGCGAGGATATTGTCGCTACGCAATTGGTTCTGCCTGCGGGTCACGCTTTGCGCCCCGCCGATTTAGGCGCGATTGCCGCTTCGGGTCATCAGGAAATTAAAGTTGCGCGCAAACCTAAAGTCGCAATTTTGCCAACAGGTACGGAACTCGTCCCGATTGGAAGCGAACTCAAAGCGGGCGATATTCTCGAATATAACTCGCTGGTGATGGCGGCGCAGGTCAAAGCGATGGGCGCGGAGCCGACGCGCTACCCGATTACAAAAGATGATTTTTATTTAATTTGCGAGCGCGTAAAAGAAGCCGCGCAAACGCATGATCTTGTTTTGCTCAACGCGGGTTCCTCCGCCGGCGCGGAAGATTTTTCATCAAGAGTCGTTGAAAAACTTGGAACGCTTCTTGTTCATGGCGTTGCTGTCCGTCCGGGTCATCCCGTCATTTTGGGAATGATTAAAAATGATGAAGGTTCGCCGACCTTCGATCTTCGACCCTCAACTTTAATTATCGGCGTTCCCGGCTATCCCGTTTCTGCCGCGCTGACCGTTGATATTTTCGCCGAGCCTGTTATTGCGAAATGGCTGGGGCGCAGACCGTTGGAACTTCCCACTGAAACCGCGACGCTCACGCGCAAAATTGTTTCGCCCGCCGGCGACGATGATTATGTCCGCGTGGTGGTGGGGCGCGTAGACAATAAGCTGCTTGCCGCGCCTTTATCTCGCGGCGCGGGCGTGATCACGTCGCTGGTGCAAGCCGATGGCTTGGCGATCATTCCGCGCGGCACGCAAGGACTTGAAGCGGGCGAGGCAGTCAAAGTAAATCTATATCGCAGTAAATCTGAAATTGAAAGAACCATCTTCTGCATTGGTTCGCACGATCTCACGTTGGATTTAATAGCGCAATTTTTATCGGAGCATGAACGCAGACTTGTATCTTCCAATGTCGGCTCGCAAGGTGGATTGATCGCGCTGCGTCGCGGCGAAGCGCATCTGGCGGGTTCTCATTTATTAAATCCCGAAACGGGCGAATACAACATTTCTTATATCCGCCAATACATGCCGAACATTCCCGTGAAAGTCATCGCGTTAGTGGGACGCGATCAAGGCTTGATGGTGAAGAAAAATAATCCTAAGGGAATCAAAGACCTGCGCGACTTGATTCGTCCCGACGTTCAATTTGTGAATCGTCAACGCGGCGCGGGAACTCGCGTCTTGTTGGATTATCAATTGGACTTGATGAATTTATCCGCCGATGCGATTCGCGGTTACGAGCGCGAAGAGTATACGCATCTCGGAGTCGCCGCCGCCATTTCATCGCGCCGCGCCGACTGCGGACTTGGCATTGCCGCCGCCGCGCAAGCGCTCGATTTGGATTTTGTCCCGCTGTTTCAAGAACGATATGATTTGGTGATTCCCAAACAACACGCGCAAAGCGCTTTGCTCGCGCC
>JAVHOY010000349.1:3098-5851 GCA_036170295.1 bacterium | reverse complement strand
TAATTTCATACGCATTTTCAAATGATAGTTGTATAATCTTTTAGAGAAAGTTCTCGCGCGGAAAAAATCCGCGTTCATTTCATCGTCTCAAAAGGAGATTCAATGAACATCAATTTCGCAATGTGGCGCAAAGCCTCGTGGCAACTCATCAAGATGGACGACAAAAAAGAATGGGACGCCCTCGACGTCGTCTCCAAATGGCTCATTGCCACCCGTTCCGCAGTGACGCTGGTCACGGTTTATTCCTGCATTATCGCGGGAATCCTCGCCGCCCGCGACGGACATTTTTCATGGCTGCCGTTTATCGTCGTGACGATCGGTCTGTTCATCGCGCATGGCACAAACAACATCCTCAACGATTACACTGATTTCAATCGCGGCGTGGATAACGACAACTACTTCCGCACACAATACGGCGTACATCCGCTCGCGCAAAAATTTTGGGATAACGCCACTTCCTTGCGCTGGTTCGCGGTCAGCGGCGTATTAGCCGTAGCGGCGGGCGTGTACGCTTTGTTCTACACCAGTTTCTCGCCCATCACAATCGGCTTATTTGCTTTTGGCGCGATTGTGTTGCTCGCTTATACCTACCCCTTCAAATATTGGGGACTTGGCGAACTGATGATCTTCCTCATCTGGGGACCGATCATGATTACGGGCGTGTATTTTGTTCTCACTCAATCATGGAATTGGAACGTCGTCCTCGCGGGCGTCCCGTTTGGATTAAGCGTTGCCAGCGTCAACATTGGCAAGCACATTGACAAACACGACGCGGATAAAGCCAAAGGCGTTGGCACATTCCCTGTGCGCGTTGGCGAAACCGTTGCGCGCCGCGTGAATCAAATTTCCATCGTGTTGATCTATGCGGTGATTGTCTATCTGGTTTTTGTGCCGCGCTATTTTACCCCTGTCATGCTCGTCGTTTTCCTTGCTTATAAAGAAGCGCTGACGGCGATTGGCGTAATGAACAAACCCAAACCCGCGCAAGCCCCCGAAGGCTGGCTCGCCTGGCCCATCTGGTTTTCTGGCTTTGCCTTCCAACATAACCGCAAATTTGGCGGCTACCTGATTCTCGGTCTCATCATTGACGCGCTGTTACACGTCATTCCCTTCACTGCCGCTTTGATTACTCGTTACTGGCTTCCGATGTAACTTTAAGATTTTCAATTTCAATCCATGCGGGTTCGGCGTTTTCCAAAATGCCGAACCCGATTTTTCCTTGCGGGGTAAACGCCGCATATTGATTATCAATCCAGACGATGATTCCCAGCGGGGGACGCGGACTCACGGAACTCTCAAACACCCGAATATTATCCACCCAGCCAATCACGCGACTCGGACTCCATTCAAGTTGATAGCTGTGCCGCTGAGTTACGTCTACCTTCAAAGCGACTGCGTCCTCGTCAATGACCTTGCTTAATAATTTTCTCGCCGCCCTGCGCGAAAACGGAAGCGTCAACCCTGCCGCAATCAACAGCGGATGAAACTTTGGCGCGCGAAACGTCTGCGCCAGAAAACCTTGCGCGGGTTTATCTTCTGCAAACGATAAATAATTTTGCGCCGAAGCATGAAAGAACCAAACCGCATTCGGCAGCGCGGGCGAACGAAATGGATCATTCCATAACCCGAAGCCCCAAGTGCCGGGAATGGAGTCGCTTGACGCGCGCGCGCTCAAACTCAACGTCAGGGATTGATGCGGAAATTTATATCGCGGCAGAGGCGAATAATCGTCCAACTGCGCGTCTCGGTAGCGAGAAGAATCTCCGCGCTGTATTCCTAATCTCCAGCCGTCCTTTATTTTTTCCACGCCCGCATTCAGCGTTGCTCTTGCCTTCATCCCTCATCCTTCATCATTCATCCTTTTCTATTCACCAGCCAAATCCCGATCAAAATGACCGCGCCGCCTAAAATAGAGACGAGCGTAATTTGCTCCTTCAAAATAATGGAAGCGACGATCATGCTCGTCAGCGGCTCGATAAAAAGGAACGCGCCCGTTTGCGCGGCGGGCAATTGGGCGAGCGCGTCGAACCACGCGATGTAGGCAAAACCCGTTGTGAAAATGCCGAGAAAGATCATCGCCATCCAACCGGTTGAATCCAGTTTGGGAATTTCCACATAATTTTTGCCGGCAAGGAACGCAACCGAAGTCAGCAGCCAGCCGATGGTCATTATCCAAAACGTCATCAATGTGGATGGATGATCGCGCAAGCCGCGCCGCGATAATATGGAAAATACCGCCCAGTTGATTGAGCTAATCAGAATCAGAAAATCGCCCGGCGTTCCAAAATTGCCGATGGCGATATTTTCAAGGCTGCCTTTGCTGACCACCGCCAGCACGCCGACCATCGCCAGCACAATGCCCGAAGATTGCAGCGCGTTGAGTTTTTCTTTGAGAATCATCCAGCCGAAAATCGCAATGAACATTGGCGACGTGGATACGATCCACGCGGTGGTGGAGGCTTGCGCGGTTTTCAATCCGTTGGATTGCAGCCATTGATGGAAGGAGATTCCCAAAAAGCCGAGCAGCGTGAAGTAAAACCACTCAGCGCCTTTTGGAAAGGCAAATTGTTTGCGCGCGACAACGGCGACGAGCAGCATGGGAATGCCCATTGCAAAACGCAGCCACACTACCGCAACGGGGGAGATCTGCCCAACGGCGATCTTCGTGGCAATGAACGACGCGCCCCAGACCATCACAGCGAACAGGGCTTCAAGATAGGGGAGGGATTTTTTGATCATGCGGCTGATTATAA
>JAVHOY010000349.1:0-2998 GCA_036170295.1 bacterium | reverse complement strand
CGCGATCAGGAATATTTTGAATTCGTCATCGGCGAATTTGTGCCAGGCGTGCAGCGGCTTGGCTTGCAACCCGCCGAAGCGTGGGCGACCATCTACGGCTCGTATCCGCAAATTCAAGTCGGCTTGCTTGCGCCCGATGAACCGCAAGCGCGCCGCATCCTCGCTTCCGCCGATTGGGCGCTTTTGCAAGAACGCCTTTTCGGTTACGTCAAAAACTATTCGCACAAGATCGTCCCCGCTCGCAATGGATTCCAATTCTAAAAAAAACAACTCAAAACTTTTTTCAACACTCTTGCCGTGGCTTTTTTTCGCTGCGGCATTTGAGTCTTTATTTGCCGTCGCCGCGCTTTTACTCGTCTCATCCGAAAGCGGACTTTCGCTTGCGCGTCTGACTTTGCTTGCGGTTTTAGCGTTCTTCTTTTTTTGCGGGATTTATTTGGGATTCCTCTTTCGCCGCGCTTCATTCCATTTTGACCATTATTCTCCCGCGATTATTTTCTCCGCGCTTCTTTTCCTCGCTTCAAGTTTGACTCTGTTCTTCTTGCGTTACCTCAACCCCGAAAGACTCCTGCCCTACTACGAAAGATTGAGTCCATTGCTATGGTATCTCTTGATCGTCGGAATTCAATCCACAATATTTTTTCTGCTCGCCCAAAATGGATTTCATCTTCAAGCGCTATCCAAACAAAAACCGATTTACCGCTCAGCCGTTTTCGCATTCATCATTTTGACTTCCGCGTTGATCTTCGTCGCCGTCACAAAAATCGGCGTTGCCCGCGACACGGGGTACTGGGGCGAACCCGGCGTAGCCATACTCGGCTGGCAATTCATTCTCTCAATTTTTATAGGCTTCTCTACATTTCTCCATGAGCCGCGCGCCACAAATCACGAATTACAAATTACAAATTACATTCTCCCCGCGCTAATCTACCTTATTGCCGCCGCCCTCTGGCTCTCCGTTCCCATAAATGTTTTGCAAAACAGTTTTTACGCGCCCATCACGCCGCCCGCCAATATGCCGTTCCCATATTCCGACGCGGGATTTTATGATTACCTTTCGCAAAGTCTGCTCATCGGCGCGAACTATCTTGGCGGAATTCCTCCGCGCCCCTTGTATGTGACTTTCCTTGCCGCGCTGCATTTTTTCTTTGGGCAAAATTATCCCGCCGTCATCGCCGCGCAGACTTGCGTCTTGGCATTGTTTCCCGTCATCTTATATTTTCTTGGCAAAAAATTACACTCTCCCGCCGCAGGCGTGACCGTCGCGCTATTCGCCATCTTCCGCGAATTAGTCGGGCTGTGGATTTCATCCAATACGCGCGTGGCAAACTCCAAAATATTCACCACCGATTTCCCCACCGCGATGGCGCTCGCTTTGCTTTGTCTCGTCTTGATTTGGTGGCTGGAAAAACGCGACCTAAAATCCACATTATTCGCAGGCGGATTTTTCGGTTTGGTACTTTTATTTCGCACGCAGTCTTTGCTCGTGTTGCCGGTTGTTTTCATTCTTGCATGGTTCGCTTATCAACGCAAAACCAAAGGCTGGATTATTGCGGGCATCGTCTTTGCAATTCCAATGATCTTGGCTGTCATTCCTTGGCTGACGCGCAATTACACAGTAACGGGCAAGTTCGCGTTTGACGACCCGAAACAAATGGCGGTCATTTATAGTCAATATGGCTTTTCAGGCAACACCGACTTGACTTTGTTTAATCCCGAAAAAGACAGCGTGGGAAAAAAACTTATTTCGTTTACGCTTGAAAATCCCGCGTATGTTGCCAACTTTATGACCAGTCACTTTTTGAATACGGAAATCGGCGGCTTGCTTGCGCTTCCGCTGATTGAAAAATTTGACGGTATATCTGCGCCCGTTAATTTATATTGGGTTGCATGGGATGGGACAATTGAATGGTACAACCTTGCGCTGTTGATACTTTATCTCGCCGTTATCGCAGTGGGACTTGGCTCCGCGTGGCGGCGCATGGGCTGGCTGGGATTAATTCCGCTGGCGGTCAATATCGGGTACGCGCTTTCTAACGCAGTCTCGCGCTTTTCCAGTTGGCGCTATAACATGCCCGTAGATTGGATCGTCTATTTTTATTTTGCAATCGGCGCTATGGAAATATTGGGCGGCGTTACGCTTTTATTCGGCGCAAAGAGCGAAGAAAAAGAATCTATCCATATTCAATCTGAAATAAAAACAATTTCTCTCCGCGATTTTCGCCCGCAATATCTTCTTTTCATTTTGGCGTTCATGTTCATTGGCGCAACCCCGTGGCTGGCGCAGGGACTTGCCTCTCCGCGTTACACATTCACGCAAACGCAATTGATCGCAAAAATAGAATCAAGCGGCTACGCTAAAAAAGAAATTCAAACTTTCTTAGCGCAACCCAACAGCCTCATCGTTGAAGGGCGCATGTTATATCCGCGCATGTATCGCCGCGATGAAGGGATGAGTTCCGCGCATCCGTGGGCGGCTTATGCGGCGAGAGAATATCCGCGCATTGGTTTTATCTTGCTCAATGCAAATCGCTATGACGCAATTTTTCCAACCAAGGAACTTCTTGATTTTCCGCAAGGCGCGGATGTGATGTTGCTTGCTTGTCAAAAAGAAGATTATCTTGAAATCCGCGTTATTTCATTTGACGATAAAACTTTCCAAAGCGCGCCTCTCTCTCAATCTTGCGCCGCTAATTGATCACCGCCAACCGCTAACCGCCAACTGTCAACTGTCAACTGATGCCTACTCTCCCGCGCCTCCTTCTCAAATGGTATTCCCAACATGGGCGGATTCTTCCGTGGCGCAACCATCCCGATTCGTATGCAGTTTGGGTTTCGGAAATTATGCTGCAACAAACGCGCGTGGATACGGTCATTGCCTATTTTGAAAAATGGATGAAATTATTTCCCGATGTAAATTCATTGGCGAACGCCTCTGAACGCGACGTATTGAACGCATGGGAAGGACTTGGTTATTACAGCCGCGCGCGGAATTTAT
>JAVHOY010000348.1:5450-23826 GCA_036170295.1 bacterium | reverse complement strand
CATCCATGCCTTCAAAGCCCTGTACTACTTTGCCTTCGATGGGGATAGTGAGCAGACGAACCCATGTGCCTTTCTCGGAAGCGCCTGTGACAATTGAATCAAACTGCTCGCCGATTCTCGATTCAAGCAGAAGCGCAGCGGCGGACTTGCCGACTTGCCGCTCAACTTTGTTGGCGGCATCTTCCGCCTCTGTGCAATGCGCCGCCAGAGTATCCAATTCATCTTTGCTGTAAGGCACAGGCTTCCCTTCCAGCGCAGCTTTCAACAATCGTTGCGTCAGCAGATCGGGATAGCGGCGATTCGGAGCGGTCGAGTGAGCATAGTCTTTGACTGCCAAACCAAAGTGACCTGGCACATCCCCATCTGGAAGTTCAGCAACGTATTCGCCCGCGCCCAACAGTTTGATGACAGCCAAAGACAGGTCGGGGAATCGAACTGGGTCCGCGTCTTTTTCCTTGACCAGAAACTGCTCCAGCGCTTTTGAATCTGGTTCGGGCGGAAGGGTGAACTTGTGATCCGAAGCGATTGCAACGATCCGCTCCCAGCGTTTTGGTGTGCGTACCACGCGACGGATCGAGGGGAATTTACTAGCCGAGAGATAGCGCGCAGTCACGCCATTCGCCGCGATCATGAAATCTTCAATGATCTCCTTGGCGCGATTCTTTTCCTCTATTTCGAGCGACTGGATTTGATCGCCGTCGAATACCGGTTTAGCCTCGATGGTTTCCAGGCTGAGCGCCCCGTGAACATGGCGAAGTTTCTTCATGCTTTGGGCGGTACGGTCTTGCAGTTGTAAATTCTCAGCTAGACCTTGCACAGCAGAAATCTCTTTGGGAATGTCGCCTTTCTTTTCCAGCCAGGCTGCCACGCTGTTATAAGCAAGTTTTGCGTGATTAAGCGCCCACGCTTTGTAGATTTTTGAATCTTCAAGCGATCCATCCGCGCCGACCAGTATCTCAACCACAATGGCAAGACGATCCTGGTTGAAATTCAAGGATGTAATATCGGTGGAAACCTTTTCCGGCAGCATCGGAAATATCTCGGCGGCGGTATAAACTGAGGTAGTGTTATTGCGCGCATGTTTGTCAAGCGCTGATCCATTTTTAATGGACGAGTCCACATCTGCAATGGCGACGAGAATTTTCACCTTGCCTGCGGACATTGCCTCGGCAACGGTCAACTGATCGAGGTCACGCGAATCATCGTTGTCAATGGAAGCCCACAGCAGGTCCCGCATATCGCGGACGGTCTTGCCATCCGTTGCCGCTGGCGTTTGAAGCCGTCCAAGTTCGGCGAGCGCTTCGGGAGAAAAGTCAGGAAGCAAGCCGCGCTCAAGCATGACCCGATGGGCAATGCTCTGTAAAATCGCGCGATGGTTTTGATTGTTTGTATTCATGGAAACTCCTGCTCACGTTGATATTCTTTACGAGAGAAAATTTAATCTGATCATACGATCAATGCATTCCAACCGCCATAAGTGTTTTTGATCTTGCCCGGCGGAATGCTTAACGCGATGATCAGCAGACCGATGATCAGGTTGTTGATGCTTGAAGCGAATGTCGCTCCGCCGAGCAACCATGGCAATACGATCATGCCGAGCGCCAGCGCGATGAATCACGGAAACAATGCGGTTGCCGTGCAACTCGCGGATGGCTTGCAGTCCGCGACGCAGACTTTCGTCGGAAGTTAAGTCCACATACAAACATTCGGCGCTGGGCGGGGGATGCGACGGCGCGCGCCGGTCGAAGCCGACGACGTTAAAAGATTCCGCCAAGCGCTTTGCCAGCGGATAACCAATCCTGCCGCTGCTGCCTGTGATTAGAATCGTTTCTTTTTGTTCGTTCATACTTGGTTACTCCAAATACCAATATCACTTGCTATCGTGTGATCTCCCTTGTTAAGGTAATATTTTGAGATAAGCGATCAAGTCAGCGAGGTCTTCGTCGCCAATGTTCCAGCGCGGCATATCCGTGTTCAACTGCGTGCCGTCGGGGTCTTGACCATTTGTAACCGCCAAACGGAATTTTTCGGCGTCGAATTCACTTTGCAAGGCTGACCAGCGAATGTCCTTGGCATCCATCACTTGCATCATGCCCATGCTGTGCCTGCCGCCTTGTCCGTTTGGACCATGACACGAGACGCACGCCAATTGTCCGTTCCCCATCATCCGACCATTTGACGCCGGTCCGCCCGTATAAGTGATTGTTGTGCCGCGCTCGCTCGTGGCGGTGAAATAGATGCGTTCACCATTCGAGCCGAAGGCTCCTGTCCCCCAGTCGGTTCCATTCGGACCCGCCGACTGTGGGCGCGATGCACAGGCCGCCAGTAGCAGAGCGACCATGACGACTAGCAAGCCATTAGCGATAATTTTCATTTTCCGGTTCATAAGTGTTAAGTTCTTCTTCCACTTACCAGACGCAATAGGATAACGAATATCACGGCTCCAACAAACGCAACCAGAATGGATGACAGGTTGAAGCCTGACATCGGGTCGCCCATGTGAAAGAAAGAGGAGGCAATCCAGCCGCCCAGCAATCCGCCAATCACGCCGACAACGATATCGCCGAAACATCCGTAACCGCCGCCTTTTACAACCAATCCGGCCAACCAGCCCGCAATCAAACCAACGACAATCCAGGAAAGTATTCCCATTCTGATCTCCATTTCTTTTATATTGTGGTCATGCGAGGCGTCTTTGCCTTTCGCATGTTTGCAATTTTCCGATGGGTCGCCTGCCCAATGTGACCAAACCAGATACTACTAATTCGCCAGAGTAATGTTTTTTGATTTTGAGAACTGGCGGATTTTGCCATACACAAATACAATCGGATATGCCAATAAAGTAAGCAAATCCATAACGATAAAGAGCAAGTTCAGTTTCACAGTCATTTCTCCTCGGTAATAGACTTTATCGGTAATAAGGATTATGGCTTTATTTATCCACAGATTGCGCAGGTTTTTCTCTTGAAAATTTTCTAATCTGTGTAATCGGCGAAATCTGTGGATTATTTCCGATAATGTCTAATGCTTACTTTCCTTCTTTGATTTTTTTCTTTGACGACTCATTGTACAATAAACAGCCCCAAATTGCGCCCATCGGTCAGGCGGTGTTGTTCTCCGCCATTTGGGGGAGATATTGCTATGGCAAAAGTCAGTGTTAACGCCTGCATCAATGGATTGCTTATGCCTACTATGTCCGCCGCTTCTGGCTCAACAAGACTTCTATTGAAACCATTTTCCCCACCCAATGGATTTTTGCAACACAAACGGCTTGATGTCGCCAAGTTTTTGTCCGCGCATTTGGCAGGCGTGGATATAAGCCTCGCTTCCATGCTTGACCAAAATAATCTGCGCTTCGTCGAGTTGACCTAGTTTTCTACAATAATCATAATGAAAATTTTCGCGCAGACTAGAATCCAATTCAGCGCTTAGGTTGTTGGGGAGTTGAGACGCTTCAACATACAGCGCGTAATGAAACAAGCTTGTGTCAGCGGGGGCGAGCATGTAGAAGGCGGGATGGAGGTTGTATTTCTCGAAAAGTTGTTTTAGTACATTGGCGACAAAGCGCTCGTTAAGTTTTTCGCCAAAATAATCCGAAACTTGATCCGCCTTCCCTATGAATTTGAAACAAGGAATCTGGTTGTAAAAATTAGTCGCTTCGACGACGTCGTTGAGTTGATAGCGATATAGTCCGCCGCCTGTGGTGACGATGACGGAATATGTTTTTCCTTTTTCAAGTTGATGCGCGAGAAAAATATCGCCCGCTTCATTGAGGAATTCAAAATAGTGGGATGTGACAGCCAGCGCGCCGCCTGTTTTCCCAATCAGCGGAAATGAGACAAAGGCTTCGGTGGCGAGCAACCCTTTGGGCTGGATTGCGACGTTGGGGAATTTGGTTTGCAATTCTTGCGCATACGTTTCAGACGCGCCGTCCGCCCAGCAACTGATGAGGATGAGACGTCGCCAGATGGAAATGTAATCTTCTGATTTTATTTTTGATAATTCTCGCGCGCGTTGAATATCTGGTTTGATTTTTTTGATAAGGGAATGTAGAAGCGCTTTATCAATCTCTGTGGGCGAAGTAATCGTTCCATCGGCAACATCTTTGAGAAGCGCATCCCACCATTGAGATAGCGGCGCAAGCAGTAATGTAAGGAATGTCGGATTCCAAACGGAGATCAGGCGCAGGTCTTTGCAGCGCAAAAGATAAAGCAACGTGACGTAACGGAACGCATCCATGTCGCGGATGTGTTTAACAAGATTCGGAACTGCCAGCGCGGATTGAATCAACGCGCCCAACGCGCCAAGATATTCGCTATCCTCTTCAAAGCCAATGGGAATGCCCGCGGGCGTATGGCGAGAACCAGATGTAAGCGGAGAAATACTCCAATACGCGGGACCCGCAACAAGGTCGGGATGATGCGCGTACAGGTCGCTGATCCAACTTGCCAAGCCGAGTCCAAATTCGCGTTTGAGAGTCCGCGTGTAGGGAATCATCTTCGACGCGGAAGTTGATCCGCTGGAAAGTTCAAAGAGTTGGACGGGGTCGCGAGTCAAAATATTTTTTTCGCCGTTGGCGATTTTCTCAATGTAGGGAATGTAGTCTTCGTAGGTGGAAAGTGGAAAGTTGCGTATCGAGTCTACTTGTTTACCTGTGTACTTGTTTACATATTCCGCGCCCTGATTACGAGTCAGATTATTTTGCAGGATACGGGCTTGCGTCTCGGCAACATGCTGCGACGCGGAATGAAAATTTTGCGCGGCGCGGCGAGAGGTTGCAAGCCAGAGACGATTTGCGAACTCGGCTTTCATCGCGCCATGCGCCTGCCTGCGGGCGTGAAGTTATCGGGGTGGACTTGCGTGATGCAGACGAGTTCGTCGCCCTGAGCGTGACGCGGATTTTTTTCAAGATAAAAGGCGACGTGTTCGTCCTTAAGACGTTCGTCGGTGACTTCGGCAACTCCATCGCGCAACGGAGTCGCGCCGACTTTGAATCGCACCACGCCCAACTCTGGAATGTAGTCGTCGCCGAATCTTTGCGCGGCAAGATGTTGCATGAGCGCTTGGATGCGCGGCGGCGTCGGGCAGGCGTAGCGTGGATAAAAGGTTTTGTAAAAGACGCTCAGAAAGCGATAAGTTTTATATCCCGATGAAATGAGAAGCCAATATAACGGTTGCTGCATGAACTGTGATTTTTCCAGCACGGTTTTGATCCACGCGCTGGGAAGTTGCGGCGTGCCCCAATATTCGCGGCGGATGATGGTGTCGCCTGAATAGACAACGCTCATTTTTTGCGATTCAAATTCCGTTTCGTATAAAGCGAGCGTGGAAAATCCCTGCACACGGTTTTGCTCGTCGCGCAGGAGGATGACCCAGTTCTTTCCGCTCAGGTCGCGCTGAAAAATTTCAAGCGACGATTGCGCGAAGTTCTCGTTGAAGACTGCAAACATTTCTTTGATGACGCTGGCTGTGAGTTCGGCGCGACGAACGGTTTGACTGGCGAGATTGTTCATGGATTATCCTTTTCATGAGACCCTAAAGGTTTTTGAAACCTTTAGGGTTTTGCCAAGACTTCCTTTATCCATGGCAGAAACGGCAGCGAAATTGTCGCGGACATGACCGCAAGCCCAAGTGGGAACAACCACCACAGGCTGTTGATGTTTTTATCCAGCGCTATAGTCTGGTAGCCCAGCGTGACGATGCTCGCATAACTCGCGCCTAACAACGAGGAGCAAAGCGGAGCATACTGAGCAACGATAACTTCAGGAGGCGCGCCGCGTTTCCACGGCTCGTTATACACTTCCATCATCCCTTCTCTTATTGCGATGAGGTCATGCGTCCACAAGACAAATCCCAAAATTCCCGCGCCGCGCGCCATGTTGCCGAGGAGCGTCAGCCAGTCATTATTCGCAGGCGTGAAAAAGGCGAAGCACATCACAAGTCCCATTGTAGAAGCGTAGATAAAACCGTGATGGATGAAATAATTTCCGATTACCCAACTGTCGCGGAAGCGCCACATCTTTAGGACGTTGGTCCCGATGCCCGGAACGAGGTATCCAAATACGAACGGCAATCCCAAGACAAGAATCGTGAAGGCAATTCCGCCCACACGATTCCAAAACCAGATCAGAATTGGGAGCGCGACAAAAGGCAGAATCTTATTGCCTACAAATAGAAATGTTTTTGAAGAATTCATGAGTTGTGTCCTAGTTTTAATCCTTGTTTCTTCAAGGTTACTTTTCTGAACAGCAGATTATAAATGAGGTAGACGTCCGCGCGTTGCGCGATGGAAGTTGGACTATTGAATATGCGGCGCATGGCATTTTTATAAATTCTCCACGGCAAGAGGCGAGGGATTCGGGGCTTGCCTGGCTTCTTCTTTCCATGCTGATGATAATGCCTTGCGCAAGCCCAAATTTGCCATCAAAGATAACGGCAGGCTATGCGGCGCGACCTGCGCGCGGTGAAAAATATGTCGATAACTAAAACTTTGTTTAATGGTATCGGAAAAGATTTGTTGCAATTGAGCGGGCGGCATGTGTTTAGGATGAAAAACAACATGTTGACTGTCGTAAAGAGACCAGTCTTCGGTTAAGAGTCGCCCCTCTTTTTTTAAATGAGTAAACAAGCGCGAGCCGGGGAAAGGAGTCAACAGGGCATAACGGGGAAAGTCAA
This sequence comes from bacterium, assembly GCA_036170295.1. Classification (GTDB taxonomy): domain Bacteria; phylum Chloroflexota; class Anaerolineae; order Anaerolineales; family Villigracilaceae; genus Villigracilis. The sequence goes on along the minus strand of JAVHOY010000348.1, from coordinate 17,151 downwards.
TATTGATGTCGTAGACAATTTCTGCCGTGCGCGTCAAAATTTCAGGAGTGTCATCGTCAAATCCGAGAACGAAGCACCCCAAAATGATAATTCCATGATCATGAAGCGCAGCAACGATTTCTTTATACTGATTGACCTGATTAAATTTTTTACCGCTCCGATTCATGCTGGCTTGGGAGAAAGATTCAAAGCCAATCAAGACGCCCTCGCAACCGCTGCGTACCATCAGGTCGAATAGTTCGCGGTCATAAACGACATCGCTGGGAACAGGCGCCATCCACTTTAGGTTTAGCGGTATCAACGCTTGAAGCAAATTTTTAGCGTATTCCCGATCAGAGATTAGGTTTGGATCCAGAAAAATGATATGGCGGGCGCGCAAATTTCGGATTTCATCAATCACTTCAGGGATGGGTCTGACAACGCAACGGGAGTAAGCGGATTGATTGACCACACAATAGATACAATGGTTGTTACAACCGCGATTGGCAATCACGGTCGGCGCTGGCATGTAGCCGAGTCGTGGAAATAAATTCCGCTGGGGAGCGGGGCTGGACAACGCGCCAGTATATTGAATATGGTAACGTTTTTTGGCGACGCCATTTTTGAAGTCGCGCAAAAGTTGGGGCCAGGTTTCTTCAGCCAGCCCGACCACGACAGCGTCGGCGTGTTGTTGCGCTTCGTCTGGCATCAGCGTAGGATGCGCTCCGCCCAATACGACAAAAGCCCCGCGACTGCGCCAATATTCTGATAACTCGTATGCGCGGTTGGCAGAGGATGTGACACAGGTGATTCCAACCACATCGTAGCTTTTGTTTTCATAGTTTGGCTTTTGAACGCCCTCGTCAAGGATGTCGATTTGCGCGTCAAGTTCTGGGGGCGTCAACGCCGCCAGCGTAACCAAAGTCAGCGGCGCGTAAGCCCCGATCAACGTTTGGGCAAAGCCGCGATAGCGATAGAGCCAGTCACGGGGCAGGATCAATAGAATTTTCATTCAGTTTCCTTTCTAAGATGCGAGGTGGGGGAAATAAGTAACTATCCAAATTTCTCGCAAAAAAATTTGCGGATATGTTGCGGAGTATCCCATTCTTCAACCACTTTCTGGTATTCCCGGGCTTTCTCCTGCGCTGTCGTATCGGCAAGTAAGCGTTCAATCGAATGGCACAGGCGCTCAGCGGTCAGGCTTTCTTGGGAGATGCGGATGGCGAGGCCTTTCGATACCAGACATTCGAGATTGAGAAATTGCTCGGGCGACATTGCCACGCCTACCACAGGTTTACCTGCCAAGCAGGCGGTCATAACAGTGCCGATGCCGCCATGAATTACCGATATATCTGCCAGCAGGTTGGCTTTGTAAGGCAGTAAACCAGTGACGAGTACATTATTCGGAATGTGGACAGACCGTTTCTCTAGCAGGTGTTTTACCGGTGCAATCACCCGGTAGGGTTTCCCGGCGAAACTGGCGATGATACGGGCAACTATCTCTGGTTGACCCGAACTGCCCATCGCAAAGTAGACAATCGGCAGGTCTCTGGGCAAATTGAGAATTTCTTCAGGAAGCGGCGTATTAAGGCGGGCAATCAATGGTCCGATAAAGTGGGCTGTAGGGGGGAACTGAAGGTCTGAAAATCCTGGAGGCTCTGCTACAAGCTGGTAACTGCTGCGCCAGAGCACATCGTCAAAACAGCGATAAGGTTTTAATCCATATTCGATAGCGACCTGATTGAACGATCTGGAGAGCGATGCGAAAGAAATACTCAGCAACATCTCGCTCAATTTAACCCTGACGCTATCTGGCAACCAATGGATGGAAGCGGTATCCAGAATATCCATGTTTTTCAATCTGCCAAGTCGCGCTGCGGTGTTCATTGCCATGCCTGATTGGATCACCCACACCAGTGGAATTTGGGCGGTTGGGCAGGAAATGCAACAGCTGGCATTCATGCCTGTGACCACCGCCGCTGGCTGCAAAAGCCTGTACAACTCCAGTTCGCCAAGCGCCATTTGGCGCACAACATCCACTGTGTGCAAAGGTCTGACCGATCTGCCTTGATCAATAGCGTAGATACGCTCGATGGTCTGTGGGGTAAAGCGCGGTTCCAGCCTGGTGAGCGGAAAGCCTTCCTTTTCGATCAATATTTCAAATTCCCCGCCGTAGCTTGCGAAATGGCAATTGAAATCAGCGGAAAGCGCCCTGGCAATGGTGATTGCCATCGTTGTTACAGCGAGGTTGAATGTGATCGGAGTAAAGAGAATGGTTTTCATGAGGCAACGTTCATACAGTTAGATCAACTCCTAAAAGTTTTAGCGAAGTCAATCCAGAACTGGAAAAGATTCAATTGCCGGATATAAAGGTTCGCTATCTCCCAATATTTTTCCTATCTTTCGGGAAACTTCGCTTTTGTAAAGTAAATTTGCCGCCCAGAAAAAGAAGATTCGGTCGGGTGAACTGCTGTTGCATTTCCAATCCAGCGCGCGTTTGAATATAGAAGAATAACTATAGAATGCGTTGCGCGCGCGGACGCATCCTTCGGTCAATTGCTCAGGGGTCATATTTTTGGGACGGAAGACAGCCTGCCCATACTGGTAGGCGGGATCCAGCCACCAGCGCTCAAAAAGAAGTCGCCCCTCTTTTTGGAAACGCTGGTAGAGCATAGTTCCCGGCACGGGAGTAATCGCGGCAAAATTGACCAGAGTCATTTTCGAGGCAATCGCAAATTCAGCCGTTCTGTCAAATGTATCAAGCGTATCTTGGTCATAGCCAAAAACAAAGGAACCCCACAATAAAATTCCGTGTTCCTGAAATTTGCGAATCGCTTCGGCGTAAGAACCTTTTTTATGCGCCCAACTTTTTCTCATTGTATGAAGATTATCGGCAGAAAGCGATTCAAACCCAATGAGCGCCGCAATACAGCCGCTGCGCGCCATGGCGTCAAGCAAAACGTCATCATAAGCCACGTCAATGCTGATTTGGCAGGTCCACTTGATCTTTAGCGGAGTGATAGCCGCAAATAACTCCAGCGCTTTTTGGCGTTCGCTGAACAAATTGTCGTCAATGAACAAGATGTACTTGGCGTCAAGCGACTCGATTTCAGCAATCAATTCGTTAAGCGGGCGCTGACGGGTATGAGAGCCATAAAATGAACGGATGGAACAAAAATCACAGGCAAAGTGGCACCCGCGCCCATACTGCACCGGGATCAGCGGCTTATAACGTTTCCCTGCAAAGATACTGCGATCAAAACGCAGGCTTTTTAGATCTGGCTGTTTTTCAGATTTATAAATACGCTGGAGTTGGCGCTGGCGGGCATCCTCTACCACTTGCGACCAAACTTCTTCAGCGTCCCCAACCACCACTGCGTCGGCATAATTTAATGCTTCTTCAGGCAAAAACGTAGGGTGATAGCCGCCTACAACGACTTGAATCCCGCGTTTGCGAAAATGACTGGCAACCTGATAACAACGACGCGCTGTGTAAGTGGTCATAGTGATGGCAACCAAATCTGTGACATGGTCAAGCGGCAGGTCTTCCAGGCGTTCATCGAAAAAATCCAGTTCCACATCAGGGGGAGTCAAACCTGCCAGCACCGCAAAAGCCAACGGTTCCATAGCGTCGCCTGAACGGTCATGCATCATATGAGGGCGTAAAAAAGTAATTCGCATCTTTAATAACACTCCTGTTTCCACGCCCGCTGGTTGGTCGCCTAAACGTTTAATCAGCGGGTCAACGAAAAAAAATTAGAATGATCACAGCAGCGCAATCTCCAGCGCGGGCGGACGTGAATCAACTTGGGCGACGGCTTCGTAACCATCCTCCCACGCGGCGAGATAGATCTGACTCTCGTATGTGATGGGATGATATGACTTTGCGATGGAATGAAATGGGCTTGCTTCTGCAAGGCCAAGCATGAAGTAATCATATTTTCGACGGGCGGCTTCATTGTAAAGAGCGCGCAGCAATGCAGAGAATATTTCAGGATCGTCATTATCAACAGCAAGGAGGCAGGCATAGCAGTGATTCAAGCGCGTACCAACGTCGGGCAGCGGCACGAACAAATTGATCAACTTGCGATAACGTGCCATGTTTCCCGTATAGCCGCGAATGACAGATTGCTTGAAAGTTTGCTGATCCCATAACGCGAGACAGCCGATGGCGCGGTCGCCGCTCACAGCCAGAAAAAAATCTTCGATAACGAGAGCAGGCGTCAGGGCGGAGAGAAGCGTGTCCGTCGTCCAGCGCGGGGCAAATTGAGTCCGCATCCCGCTGCGGGCGAGACAATCCACGATGGCTGGAATTAAATCCAAAGAGCCGCGCACAATTTTTATGCTCGATTCTTTTTTAGGATGCGCGGGATGAATGGCATAAGTGAACAAGCGCGTGTAGGGATACAGGCGCGGGTAGCGCGGCAGGTTGGAATCAAGCAGGCGTTGAGCGGGGTTGTTGTCGGAGACAATGCTCATTAAATAAAATTTTGTCCTGCCATCCTTGTGCTGCTCGCGCTGACCTTCAAAGCCTTTGCTAAGAAAACGCGCAAGCGCAAGTCCGCGCCGATATTTTGAATCCACGCGCAAGCCGCTGAAATAGCCCACGTCTTTTATTTCGCCGTTGACATACAGCGGACGAATCGAGCGGTCGCCTATGCCGATAATTTGATTCGTTTGTGAATCGCGCACCACAAGCGTTTCGTGAAACGCGCCTTCTATATTGGAGGCGAGAAAATAATTTGGTTCGCGTTCAAAAGAAAGCGAGATAGAACCTGTAAAAGGATTCTCGCGCAGCAAGCGGCGCAACGCTTCATCGTCGGAGGGTTGGGCGAGTTCAAAATGGGAAGACATCAGACATTCCAAAGTCAGGAGACTTCGGACTCCGTGTTCAATTTGAGCGGCTCGCCATTTGCGCGGACTTTGAGCAAACTGCCGTTAAATGATTCATCTCCCAGCGGATAATAATCGCGCTGGCGCACTTCGCGGCGAAACATGGCGTTGATGCCGTAGTACTGCCACCACATCGCGGCGCTGGAACGATTGACCGAGTCGAGACTGCGTTTCCAGATGTTGCTCCAGTTGTAGAATTCGGCGCGCGTCTCTACACATCCGCGTTGCAGTTGGTCGGGAGTCATGTGCGCGGGCTGGAAGGGAATCATGTTGTACGAGTAACGATCATCGAGCCACCACTTGTCGAAGAGCAAGCGGCCTTCCTCTTCGAGCCGTTTGTAAAGAGGTGTGCCTGGGAAGGGTGTGAGGTGATTGAATGCAGCGATATAAAATTTGTGATGAAGCGCAAAGTCAACGGTTTGCTTGAAACTCGCTTGCGTGTCTTCGTCATAACCAAAGACGAAGGTGATATAGAGTCGGATATTGTGTTTGCGTAAATTCGCCAGCGCTTTTTCGTACCCGCCTTGCATGGTATTAAATCCCTTGTTCATCTTTTTGAGATTATCGGGGTTGAGCGATTCGAATCCTATCAACACGCCCTGACAGCCGCTCTCCTTGATGAGATGCAAAAACTCCTCATCGTGCGCGGCGTTGATGCTGGACTGGCTGACCCACTTGATTTTGAGTTTCTTCAATTCTTTGAAGAATTCCTTCGCCTGCTCCATATTGGAGGTGATGTTATCGTCTACGAAAAAGATGAGCGGCTTGTCGCGCAATTGTTCGAGTTCGGCGAAGATGTCGTCGGCGGGTCGGCGCGTTTGCGTGTGACCGAAGACAGTCTGCACCGCGCAAAAGTCGCACACGAAATGACAGCCGCGTCCCGCTTCAACCAGACCGACGGGCAGATAATTTTTCCCCGCGTAGATGGAGCGATTGGGACGCATACTGGCAAGGGATGGACGACTCTCTGCGCGGTAATAAGGCTGGAGAGTCTTCCGCTCTGCGTCTTTGAGGACGGTTTCCCAAAGCGTTTCCGCTTCGCCAACGACGACTGAATCAGCGTACTGAGAAACTTCTTCGGGACAGAGGCTGGCGTGAAATCCGCCCATGACAACGGGCACACCGCGCCTGCGATATTCGCTGGCAATCTGATAGGCGCGTTTGGCGGTGTACGTTTCAACGCTGATGCCGACCAAATCGGTTGGTTCATCGTAGGGGATGCGCTCCATGCGGTCATCATAAAATTTGATGTCCACGCCGCGCGGAGTTAATCCCGCGATGGCGGCAGGAGGTAACGGCTCCATTTGCCACAGACGAATATAAGGCTGATCCTTGCGGCGACCGATGCAGGGATGAATCAGAGTGAGTCTCATAGGAAGTTGTCAGTTATCAGTGATCAGTGAACAGCGGGTAGACTTGCTTCCTTGTCTACTTGTTTACCTGTGTATGTGTCTACTTGCCCGATAATCCAATCGCAGTTATAGAAGTCTTTGAGGTGACGTGAATAGAAACGATAGCCCATATTCGCCACCCACCAGACAGGCGTTTGAATGCGCGACTTGAAATAGCGCGTCGCCATGGCGCTGTAAGAGTAAGTGTATTTCCACGCTTGTTCATGACCTGCGTACAGTTGCTGCGGAGTCATCAGGCTGGGTTGAAAAACAACGTGTTGCGCATCATACAATTCCCAATTTTTGGTGAGGATGCGTTTCTCGGCTTCGAGTCGTTTGTATAAGCCTGTGTTTGGGAACGGCGTGACGATAGCGTAGCGCGGCAGGTCAATGCCCGCATCCACAGCGAATTTAGCGGTTTGCATAAAGATGTCGGGCGTGTCGCTATCCAAGCCGAAGGTGAAACACGCCATGAGGGTAATGCCGTATTTGTGCAGGAGAGTCGTCAATTCTTTGTAATGCGCGGGCGAGTTAAATCCTTTTAAGGAACGTTTAAGATTTTCAGGCGTGATGGATTCAAATCCCATCAGCAGACCCGTGCATCCACTGCGCGCGGCGAGTTCAAGCAGGGGAATATCCTTGCCGAGCAATGTGGTGGATAAGCCGAACCAATTAACTTTGAGGGGAATCAGCGCTTCGAATAATCTCGCAGCATATTCTTTGTCCGAGATGAGATTCAAATCAATGAATATAATTCTACTACCCCAATGTTGTTTAATATCTGCGATCACATCTTCAACAGGTTTGAAGTATGGATGAATGCCCCACGCGGTCGGCGCGACGCAAAATTCGCAACTATGAATGCAAGAGCGCGTCGCTTCAAAGACATGCGTGGTGAGGTAATGTTGCTTCTTCATCATCTCGCGCTTCGGGAAAGGGCGGTTGGCGAGACTCAAATTCGGAGATTGATCGTAGCGCGGCTTCAACTCTCCCGCCGCAAAATCGCGCAGGAGTTGGGGCCAGGTATCTTCGGCATATCCGACAACGATTGCGTCCGCATGAGGCTGAGCGTCATCGGGAATGAGCGTGACGTGCGGTCCGCCCAGCACAACGGGGATTCCGCGCGAACGGAAATGATCTGCCAGTTCATAGACGCGCACGGAGTTGCCCGTGATGACGGTCATACCGATTAGGTCGGCTTGCAAATTCATGTCCACATCTTCGATGCCTTCGTCAAAGATTTCGACAATGGCATTCAGTTCAGGCGGGACATAGGCGGCGAGTGTGGTGAGCGTTAGCGGCGCGTAGCGCAAATTCTTTTTGAATATCCCCCCGCGATGACGATAGAGCGGACCTTTTGGCGATATAAGCGTAATCTTCATGGACATTACCTCGAAAGATAGTTGAAGGACCGCACAGCGCCAATTTTCAAAATAAATCCATTTTTTACTGTGTGGATTTTTAGATTGCGTATTATTACATAGATTTACATGAAAAACTGCCAAAAACCGCCATGTTTTAAAACCACCCATATAAGACTTGCGCAAGCCAATCAAAATTACGCTGCGAATTTTATGGACAACTCGCCTTATTAAAACCTCTCCTGCATAAACCCGCTACCCGACGGTAATATGTGGCTTCAGCGCAATTCGCGTTAAAGATTGCGCCTGACAGCGCAGAGTCTACACATGAGCCAAAATCTTTATCCACAGACGACGCAGACTTTCTCTGATTTCTTTCCCTCATCTGTGAAATCTGCGGATTAGTAAAAACTCATCTTGAGAAACGCCGACATTGCGGCATCTTTCTGGGAGCGCTATAATGCAGACATCATCCCCTGAATGTTTACAAGATATTTCTTTTATTTCGCATGTAAAAATGGTTGCATGTGAAGAGTACAACGAGAGCCTTGATTCAAATCCCTGCTTCATTCACAACTTTTTAAGAAAACCCGCCAATCCTTTTTCAGAGGATACTGGCTGTTTTGCGTTACCCATCCTAAAATTTCCCATAGAGAAAACACAACATGAAAATACTTGAACTAGAAAACGAACCGCTATCTAAACTGCGCGGCATGGCAAAAACTCTCAATATTCCAAATTACAACCGCTTAAAGAAAGAAACCCTCGCCATGATGATCCGCGAGGCGGAAGCGCAAAAAGAAGGCATTGAACTGCGCGGCGGCATTTTGGAGATCATGAGCGAAGGCATCGGCTTTTTGCGAGCCACCAATTATCGCATCAGCGAGCAAGACGTTTACGTTTCGCAGGCGCAATTGAGAAAGTACGATTTGCGCGCAGGCGACTTGGTCATCGGGCAGGTGCGTCCGCCGCGCGAAAGCGAAAGACATTTCGGATTGCTCAAAGTAGAATCCATCAACGGCTTAGATCCAGAGGCGGGACCCGTGCGCAGAGTTGTTTTTGAAGACCTCACTCCTATTTTTCCAGATGTGCGTTTTGACCTTGAAATTGAACATGATACGCTCGCTCCGCGCCTGATCAATTTGATCGCCCCCATCGGACGCGGACAACGCGGCTTGATCGTATCTCCTCCCAAAGCGGGCAAGACCACCATTCTTAAACAAATCGCCAATTCCATCTCAACTAAATATCCCGACGTGCATTTGATCATCGCATTGATCGGCGAACGCCCCGAAGAAGTGACCGATATGGATCGTTCGGTGGACGCGGAAGTGGTCGCCTCCACATTCGACGAACCCGTCACTGCGCATGTTCGCACGGCAGAACTGGCTTTGGAACGCGCTAAACGTTTGGTTGAAATTGGACGCGACGTCGTCATTCTTGTAGATTCGATCACCCGTCTTGCGCGCGCTTATAACCTCGTCGTCAATCCTTCTGGACGCACACTCTCCGGCGGTATGGATCCTTCCGCGTTGTATCCGCCCAAACGCTTTTTCGGCGCGGCGCGCAACGTGGAAGACGGCGGCTCGCTGACCATCATCGCTACCTGCCTTGTAGATACCGGCTCGCGTTTGGACGACGTGGTGTATGAGGAATTCAAAGGCACCGGCAATATGGAATTAATTCTTTCGCGCAAATTGCAGGAACGCCGCATCTTCCCCGCAGTGGATATTGAACGCTCCTCCACGCGCCGCGAAGATTTGTTGTTAGGACCCGATCTGCTTCAGCGCGTTTGGCTGATGCGCCGTATGTTTATTCAAATGATCTCTTCCCCGCCGCAAGGCGCCGGCATGGATAATTCCGTAGCGACCGAGGCGATCCTCACTCGTATGGGACGCGCAAAGAATAACGTCGAATTTCTCGAAAACCTGACAAAGGACGCGTAATAATTTTTGCGTTACACTTCAAGAATGAAAAAATTTTTAGAAAAAATTAAATCTGCTTTTGCAGCGCTTGGCTCAAAGTTGAAACGCAAGCCAAAGGATGCGTCCGCTGTCCGCGAGCCTGCTACTGCGCCGCGCCCCAAACGTAAATTGGATCGCTTCACGATTGTCAGTTGGGCTGCGACTGTTTTGATTGTTGTCGCGTTGTTAAGCGCGACAATACTTTACAAGAACTTGCGCTCAACAACATATACGCCTGCGTCCGCGCCGACAAAAACAGCGGGCGTGGAATCAACTCAAGTTGGCGCGTCCGCTGCGGGTTCAGGCGGAAGCGGCGCGTTATCTATTCCGCGCAAACTGCAATTGAAGACGAATATTCCCGAAAGACCGCGCTACGACGTCGTCATTTATCGCGTTTCGCGCGGCGACGCGATGCTTTCAATCGCGGATCAATTCAAGATCAAAACCGAATCCATTCTTTACGTCAACAAACAACTGGACGATAACCCGCATAACATCAGACCCGGCACGGAGTTGACCATTCCGCCGGTGGATGGGTTGTATTACACATGGAAAGACGGCGATACGTTTGCAGCGATCGCTGAAAAATTCAACGCAAAAGCGGACGACATTATCAACTTTCCAGGCAATAAAATTGACCTGACTGACCCTAAAGTTGAAGTCGGTACGGTGGTGATGATCCCCGGCGGCTCGCGCGAATTACGCAACTGGGAAGCCGATTTAATAACAATGGGCAGAGGCGCGAATACAGGCACGGGCGGCGCTAACGCCGGCAATGCCTGCGGCGGTGGACCGGTGGCTTCGGGCTTTGGCTGGCCCGCAGATAATCACACGCTTTCAGGCAATCCTTATGGACCTGGACATCTCGGCATTGACATTACCGCTCCCGAAGGTTCCGCCGTTTACGCGGCGGGCGCGGGCGTTGTAACCCAAGCGCAAAGCGGCTGGAATTATGGCTACGGCAACGTGATTCAAATTGATCACGGCAACGGCTATGTGACGGTTTATGCCCACTTAAGTTCTATCAACGTCAGCGTATGCCAAGCGGTCGGGCGAAGTACGCTGATTGGGTTATCAGGCAACACCGGAAATTCTTTCGGCGCGCATTTGCATTTTGAAATCCGCATCGGCGGAAAAAATATCAACCCATACGATATGGTTCAATAGGAAATCAAACCTGACAGGTCTTGTAGACCTGTCAGGTTTTTTTATTATGAATGAATACCACCTTAAATATTCCCTCAGCAGATTGAAATTTGGCGTCCTGCGTTATTTCGATTCCATCGGCTCCACAAACGATGAAGCCCTCGCGTGGGCGGCGGATGGCGCGCCTGATCTTTCGATTGTCCTCGCGGAGGAACAAACCAGCGGACGCGGCAGACTTAATCGAAAATGGTTTACCCCCAAAGGAACGGCGCTCGCCTTCAGTTTGATTCTGCGCCCCACTGCGATTCAACGCCCGCATCTTTCGCGGATCGTGGGACTCGCCGCGCTTTCTATTATTGACGCGCTGGCGTTGCGCGGACTTGACGCGCAGATCAAATGGCCCAACGATATTTTGATCAACGGTGAAAAGGTCGCGGGCATTCTCGTTGAAACGGTCTGGACGGGCGACGACGTAGACGCGGTTGTGATCGGCGTTGGCGTAAACGTAACGCAAGCCGCCGTGCCGCCCGCTGATTTGTTAAACTTCCCCGCCGCGAGCATTGAAAAAACGCTCGGCGTAAATCCAGACAGCGAACAACTTTTTCACGATATTCTTGCGGGAATTAATGCGTGGCTGCCGCGTATGGATACGGATGCGTTCATCAAAACTTGGGACAAAAAACTAGCGTTTCGCGGACAGCAAGTTCAAATTTATGTAGAAGGCAAAGCGCCAATCATCGGCGAATTAGCGGGGCTTGAAGCGGATGGCAGTCTGCGCCTGCGCGACGCGCATGACAACTTCGTAATCATTCGCTTTGGGGATGTCAGTCTAAGACCGAGCGCATGATAAAATAAAAAATCTTTTACCGCAAAGTCGGACGCCAATTCGACCTACAATTGCGGCAAAAAAATTAAGAGGTATCCATGTTTGACGATCTTCGTAAAGACGCCAGTTCAATTTATGAAA
>JAVHOY010000348.1:0-5350 GCA_036170295.1 bacterium | reverse complement strand
TAAGAGGTATCCATGTTTGACGATCTTCGTAAAGACGCCAGTTCAATTTATGAAAGCGATCCGCCGCAATCTGCGCCTGTAGAAAAGACCGCCGCTCCCAAAGCGCGGGCAAGGCAAAAAAAAATACTCGGCATGACCGCTCCGCAGCGATTTGTGATTGTCTTTATGCTTTCGCTGATGATTTGCGCAATCGGCTTTATGTTTTTGTTGATTACGGGGAAAATCGGATTTTAGGCAATTGCAAATTTAACCTTCAAGTTTCGACTCGTTGCCAAACTGTTGGAGATTTGCAAACTGCATGGGACTTCTCGCTGTATAATTATTCCATGCTGAAACCCACCGACCTGATTTTAGTTGCTTTGATCAAGACCCCGCGCGATTTGGATTTTGCGCGGCTGTTGGGATGGTATCGCATTCCGCTTCGCACCGCGCCAAAAGTGGTCGCAGTGGATTATCTTGCGTTTTATCAACCCGCATCTTTTGGCGAGCGCGGCGGACAGATTGAATATGTGGCGCAAGTGATGGGACACGAACTGACCACGCGCGCAGAGTTGCTGCGCGACGAAAAAGATCATCCGCGCGCGAAGGAAGAATATTACAAGATTCAATTGGGGGCGTTGGAAAAATTATCACAACCAATTCTCGCAGATAAATGGAAACGATTGACGTTTTTGTATTCGACAGGCGAATATTTGTTGAATGCAAAACTGCTTAATGACCTTGTGGTGCAAAATGAAGAGCGCAATATTTTATGGAAGAATTTGCGCGAACGCGCTGAGAATGAACAATTGTATAAAGTAGATTTGCCCGCCGCTGATCTTCCGCCTGAAGTTTTGATGGCGTTGTTAGGGATAAAGGTTTCTGACGGTTCTGAGGGTTATGAGGTGTCTGATGAACCTGAGGTTTCTGATGTTGATGGAGGAAAGTGATGGATAAAGAGCCGAAGGCGTTTCGTAAGTTGATTGTTTGGCAGCGCGCGCATGAATTAACTTTGCTGATGTACAAGGCAAGCGAAAAATTTCTAAAGCATGAGATGTTTGGTTTGACCAGTCAAATTCGACGCGCTGTTGTTTCGATAGAATCAAATATTGCAGAAGGCTACGCTCTTGGTACTGCTCCCAATTATCTGCGGCACTTAAACATCTCCGTCGGCTCGTTGGCTGAAGTGGAATGTCAAACTGAAATTGCTCACGATTTGAAATATCTGCTCGATGAAAAAACATACGATAAATTGACCGAAAAAATGCGCGAAGTCGGCTACCTTCTCTCGCGCCTAAAAACCGCCATCGAAAACAACACCCACAAAAAACCTTAATCCATCATATCCCTCAGAAACTTCATACACATCATAAACCTCACATACCTCAGGAACCTCACTCATGGCAACTTTAATTAAAAACGGCACGCTCATCACCGCCTCGGATACTTTCAACGCCGATATTCTTATTGAAAACGAAACCATTTCCCTAATCGGCAAAGACCTTGCCCATCCCAACGCGGAAATTATTGACGCAACCGACAAACTCATCATGCCCGGCGGCGTTGATCCGCATGTGCATTTGGACTTGCCCATGTTTGGCACGGTCTCATCCGATGACCATTACACGGGTCACAAAGCCGCCGCGTTTGGCGGAACAACGACGGCAATGGATTTTGTTTCCCTCGCCCCAACCCCTCTCCCAGCGGGAGAGGGGCGAAGGGGTGAGGGCGATTTCAAATATTCAGTTGACTTATGGATGGAAAAATCTGCGAAAGCCGCGATTGATTATTCCTTCCACATGAACTTGACAAAATTCGACGATAAGATCGCTAAAGAGATTCCGTCGTTGATGAAGATGGGAATCCAAACGCTGAAGGTTTTCACCGCTTACAATGGAAAATTGCGCCTTGACGATGGCGGCATCTTCAAAGCGTTGCGAATTGCAAAAGAAAATGGAATGCTCGTCATGGCGCATTGCGAAAATGGCGACGTCATCGAGCCGCTGATTGCCGATGCGCTTGCGGCGGGACATACAACTCCCGAATATCACGCGCTCACTCGTCCCGCGTGGGGCGCGGTGGAGTCGACTCTCCGCATGGCGGCAATGGCGCAGCAGGCGGATTCTCCCGTGTATATCGTCCACATGAACGTGGGCGGCGAAGTGGATATGCTCAAGTATGCGCGCGAGCGCGGAGTCAAAGTGATGGGGGAGACGTGCCCGCCGTATTTATTTTTCACCCTTGAAAATTTGCGTCAGCCCGACGGCGCGAAATGGATTTGCTCTCCGCCCATGCGCGGCAAGGAAGATAATGCGCGTCTATGGGAAGGTCTGCGCGATAACACGCTGCAAACCATCGGCACAGACCACTGCCCGTTCTTCTTTGACGGTACGAAGCCGATTATTTATGAAGGCAAAAAAATCGCGATTGCTGGAAAAGAATTGGGCAAGGATGATTTCACAAAAATTCCAAACGGTTTGCCCGGCATTCAAGATCGGTTGCCCATCATGTGGACGTATGGCGTGCGCGCGGGGCATATCACGCCCAATCAATTTGTCGCGTACAACTGCGCGAATCCCGCCAAGATATTTGGTTTGTATCCGCGCAAAGGCGCGCTCATTCCCGGCGCCGACGCGGATATTGTCATTTGGAATCCTGAAAAGAAAATCAAATACGGCGTGGCGCAATCGCATCAACGCACCGATTACAACTTGTATGAAGGTTGGGAAATCATCGGCTACCCCGAAAAAGTTTTTCTGCGCGGCAAGTTGATTGTAGACGGCGAGAAGTGGCTCGGCAAATCTGGCGACGGAAAATTTTTGAAGCGCAGTCAAGGCGAGATTCTATAATCGAAAATTTTAGAGGGATGGTCAATGGAGCGCCCAACCATGTCCAAACTCTTATTTCTAGTAGAATAGACGGGACATGAAAAGACTCGATCAATTAACCTTCACGCGCTTCATTGCGGTTCTTATCGTATTATTTTTTCACGGCGTCGGCGGAATTTATTTTCAGTCCGTCAATATTTTCCCGCTTTCCGCTATTTTAATTTCGGCGACAACTGCCGTTACATATTTATACGCGCTTTCAGGATTTGTCATGGCGTTGGCGCATTACCGCCCTAATGAAAAAATTTCATTGGAAGATTATTGGAAAGCCCGCATCGTTCGTTTATATCCGCTTTACATCCTGGCGTTTCTGCTGACGTGTGTTTACTACGCCGATTCCGTTGCGCGCATAAAACCGCTCAAAACGCTGGCGAACGTTTTTGCGGTACAGTCTTGGATTCCCGGCTATTCCCAATCTTTCAATTTTCCATCATGGTCTATTACGGTGGAGTTTTTCTTTTACGCTGTCTTTCCGCTCTTTGCATTTTGGGCGTATCGTCAATCCACAAAAAAATTGATCTGGGTTTCGCTGGCTGTTTGGGGCGTTACGCAAATCATTCACAACACGCTTTGGGGGCTTTATTATCCCGACTACTCCAAGGCTCTTATTTACTTCCCCCTTTTTCATTTGAGCTCTTTTATTTTGGGCGCAACGGCAGGGATATGGTTCTTGCGCGAAGGGCGCGAGCAGAAAATCAATCCGCGCGCAAATTTATTATTCTTTGCAGGCAGCGTTCTGCTCGTGTGCGCGTACATCGCCGTAAATAATCAAATCGCTGGAATTCCGCACGGCGATCAATTAATGACAGGGCTGCTTGCTCCCGTCTTAACCGTTGTCATTATCACGCTTGCGTTGGACAAAACTCGTTTTTCCGCTTTTTTAAATTCCCCGATTTTAATTGCGCTTGGCGAAATATCTTACGCCGTCTATATTTTTCACATCCCGATCAAATGGCTTTACGAACGCGCGCTGGAAAATTTCCGCGCCCAGAATTTTTTCAATTACACCTATCTGCCCCTCATCGTCCTCGTTGGATTTGTCGCTCATTTCTATATTGATCAGCCGATTCGTCAACGCTTAAAGGAGGCGCTGAAGCGCGTCAGTCTGCCGCTGCTTTTCCTTGACCTTGCGATTCTCTCCGCCTCAATTTATTTTTCCTTCCGCTCGCGCTTCAGCGCCCAGCGCGAATTTGATTCATATTACACCATGCTGCTTCTGATGTTCTGGAGCGCCTTCGTCCTGCGAACAATTTTCTCGGCGGCATTTGACGCGCTGAATCCTTCCATTCTTTACGACTCTGCCGCGCGATTGATTCGCCCCGTCATTCTTTCTGCGACGGTCGGCTCCATTACCCTTGCGGGAATTATCTATACGGGCTATTTCTTCAATTGGTTTGGAAATTTTCCGCGCAGCGTTTTTATAATGGATTGGGCGATTACGCTTGCCCTTTCCCTGTTGGTTAGATTCTTATTCAAACTGGCGGGATTTTACGCCCCCCAACGGAACGGCGTCACTGATTGAATTTTTCAGCCCATTGAATATCACGGTCTATTTGAGCGAACTGGCGGTCTAAAGCGGCTTTTGTGATTTCTTGCGGGAGCAGCTCGGCATCTTTTGCGTAGCGGACTTTTCTGCGTTCAAGGGTTGCAGCGTCAAAGATATTATCCGTTTGCGCCTTTTGCGGCTGCGTGTTTGGCGACCTGATGACCATGGTGATTTCGCGTTTTTTTTCCTGAAGTTCCCTTTTGCGCTGACGCAACTCTTTGACTAACGCTTTTTGTTCTTCAGACGATTTCGGCGTGAAGTCAATAAATTCTTGCAATTGTATTACCGCCCTTGTCTTCTCTAATCTGTACTGTCGAGAATTTTCAACGCGTTGAGATAATTCCTTTTCTTCATTATTCCCGCCGCTAAATAAGCGTCCAATAAGCGGTTTTTGAGCGTGTTCGTATCTGACGCGTTCAAGCGCTTGAGCATCTCGGGCAATTTCTATGTCCAACTCTCGAATAAATCCTGATACCCGACCAATTTCGTCTTCAGCTCGCTTGCTCCAATCCTCAACCTCTGCGAAGGTGGACAGCGTTTGAAATTCGGATATAAATTCTTTAAGATGGTCGTTATTTTTCTGAGAGTCTTCCATAATTATAATTTTCTCCTGATGTGATTTGCGGCGGCGTCCCATGGGGAGAATAGGACGCGACTTCGGCGTAGTATAAACCAAATTTTGCAATCATTCTTATTCTTTCAAAAATTTCCCTGAGCTCTTTTTATGTTTTATTTTTTTTCAAATCGCTATATCTTTGGTTTCGCCACCGCGTACACTACGCCGACGATTTTTGCGTTTGTCGCGCTGATGTCAATATCTTCATATTCTTCGCCCGTCTCAGTCGTCTCAGATTGGAGAAGTCCTTTGTCTTTGCGATAGCGTTTGACGAGAAAAATATATTGATGGGGCTGGGTCCTTGATGTTTTTGAAATTTGG
>JAVHOY010000347.1:0-5911 GCA_036170295.1 bacterium | reverse complement strand
CGGAGGCGCAACCTTGCAGGAGAATGAAAAATATTATGAGTAACGCAAAAATTTTGGGTGTTGTATTTAACTTAGGGTTCATTTGTGACACGCTTTAATGAAACGCTTCTTCTGTTCCCAGAAGAAGCGCAAGTGATTGGCTCAACGTGTCCAAATGTACCATATTATTTTTTAGAATTGAATGGGCGGAGCGCGATTTGCCCCCGCTCAATTTATTCGCAATCGTCGGCGCTGTAATGAATATCCTGCGATGGAATGCCAAAGGCTTCATAAACTGGGATGCCGTCCCATTCGGACGGAATGGGAAAGCCGAGCGCGTAGGCGACTGTCGCGGCGGTGTCCATTGTTTTTATAGAGCCAGTTAATTTCTGGGGAATAATTCCAGGTCCAGAAATAATCCACGGAATAAGATAATCTTCGATCATCGTGCCGTCATGCGTTCGATCATGTCCGCCATGATCGGCGGTGACAATGATCAGCGTCGTCTCGCGCATTCCGTTTTCGTCTAACGCGGCGAGGATATTTCCCAGCGCGGCGTCGCCTTCGCGCAACGCTCCGAATTGCGCGTTGGTCATCCAGCCGCGTTTATGTCCGATCAAATCTGCGGAGGGGAAGTGAATGAACATCAACCCAAAATCGGAGGGGATGAGTTTTATCGCGGCTTTGGCAATCAGCGCTTCGGTTGAATGCACTTCAAAATCGTCCGTTGTCGCAGGCTCGGCGACCTGCCTTAATTTTTGCTTGCCGACGTCCATAATCGTTTTCATTCCCGCGGCGTGGACTAAATCAAAAATATCTGTGCCTAGCGAATATCCTCTGTAGAGGTTGCTCCCATTCCACTTCATGCCGTTTTTCTCCATGCACATTCCTGAAAGCATAGCGGCGTGACTGGGCAAGGTGGTCGGATAAGAAACCGTCCGCGCGGAAAAAGTGTACGCGCTAGTTTGAATCAGATTTAGCAAATTTGTCATATCCGCCGCTTCAATCGCATCTGGGCGCATCCCGTCAAAACTGACGATGAGGACGCGCTTGACGCCAAAGTTGATTGGCGTAGCGGTTGGGATGGGCGCGAAGGTTGGCTCGATGGTCGGCTCGACGGTCGCCGCGAAGATCGGCGTGACGGTAGGCGTAATGATCCATTCGGGCGCGGGCGTGGAAATAACAGGAGTGGTTGTAGGCGCGGCGGCTAAAGCGTTGACCGTATAATTATTTGAGGCGTACGTCGGCGCGGTTCGCCATGCCTCTGGCACCGTGTTATAGGCTTGCAAGAATATCAAAGCGACTACGAACACAAAATCACGTTTCATAGGTTGGAGTATATGCGCGCTCCATGTATGCAACGTTGCGCTATGATGTTAATTGGCTTGTTAAATAATATTAAAAAAGAAGAGACGCAGTAATTGCTGCGTCTCTTCTTGCGATCTTGGCGCTTGTAAATTTCTGCGCGTTAATTTTATGGATTAAGCAAATTTATTGTGTCCATCATCGAGTCAAATGCGGGGATGATATTTACTTTCAAACTCTTTCCAGTTGTTAATAGCGCTTGCACGCTTCCGACCTTTGCGTTGAAGAAGACGCGCTTTTGAAAAGTCAGAGCGCCGTCGCTGGCGGTTGTTTCAGATTCGATGACGCCGAATTGCATTCCGCGCGGCGCAAACAAAATATCCATCGCCGTCACTTTAAGACCCGTCGTTGTTTTTGACAATTCATCCGCAAGGGCTTGCATATCCGCGTCTGAAGCAAACGATATGGTTTTCTTTTCATCCCAAATCCATTTAATAGACGTGACTGGCTCGCCTTGTATGATTTCATCTTTCATATCCACAGCGAACAAACGCAAGACGCTTGGATCCGCGCCGGCAACGTCGGATAAAATTCCACGCAAAAGCGGGTCGGCTGATTTGGCTAAAGCCAGCGCGTCCACAAATTCCTGTTCATTAACGCGCACGACTAGCCAGTTTTCAGGGATGAGGATTGTGTATCCTGCGCGCTGATCTGTGAACAACGTTGAGCCGCCGTCCTGTTTGGTCAGCGAACTGCCAACGGGCGGAAGCGCCGACGGCGTGGGTGTATTCATTGGCGTGGAGGTTGCCTCAGGCGTAAGTGTCGGCGTGGATGTGGGCGGAAGCGCTTGCGCCGTTTGCGCGATGGCGGCTGCGACTGTCTCTGCCACCATGATATCCAAACGCCTATCCGCTGTCGGCTTGGCGGCGGGCGTCGGAGTCGTTGAAAAACTTGGCAGAACGCACGCCAACAAAGTCGAGAATAAGGCGGCAAAGAAAAACGCTCTTTTGATGCTCATGATTTTTTCCTTCTTATGGAATGAGTTGCAAGGTCTTAATCTTTTTAAGGCGTGGGCGTTACGCTGGGCAAACCAAGTTGCGTGATGATCACTTCTATTGTGTTCGGCAATATTGATTCCGCAATCACATTGGAAATCAGCGTTTCCACTTTCGGGATGATTTGATGCGCGCCAACGCTTAGCCCAGTCAAATCAACCGTTACGCGCACGTCTTGGCGAGCGAGCGTATCCAACACAGGCAAAGGTCCCGAGACGATTACGTCCACTGTGGCGGGGGAAACTTGCGCGGTCAAACTTGGGTCAAGCCCCACAACTTCCACCTTCTCGCCCGCGAGAGTCACGCTGCTTTCAATCGGCGCGACGCCCACTTGAATCAACACCGCTTGTTCGCCGATAATTGAAACGCCTGCGGGTAAATTCAACGCCACGCGCGTATTGATATTTTCCTTTGCATTTCGCAAGTCAAGGATTTGCGTCTCCACCACCCCGGGCAAATCGTTGACCAGCTGCGGATCCGATGCGAACACGGTCACAATGAGCGGAGACACGGAAATATCCGTGATGCGATATCCGCTTGCCACGCGCCCGCTCGTCGTCACTTTGACGCCGACGTCGCGGTATCCGCCTTGCTGCGTTATCGGCAAAACAATATGAACAGATTCAGGCGTAACGCTGACTCCGCTTACGCGCGCGCCGTTTTCATTGAGCAATTCAACGGGCAGGGTTTGATCGAAATTTTCGCGCGCGCCGCTCAAGTTGATGGAGATGCGCGCGCGCTTCACTTTCTCGACTTGAGACTGCGCGCCCGCTATGATGATGGTCTGCGGTTCAATGCTGATCTTGCCGACTTGATACCCGATGGCGACTTCGCCCGCTAAAGTCGCGTCCACTTTGAAGGTCTGCGCGGCAAGCGATTCCAGCGTCAAGGTGACTGTGCGCGGCGTAACGGATACGACTTGCGCGGGGCGCGCGTCAATTTGGATTTGCAGGTCAAGCGTATGTTCGCCCGAACTTAATCCCGAAAGATCCAAAATCGCGCGCGCGCTTTGCGGATCGGCTTCGATGATGTTCCAAATAGAACGCGGCGCATGGAGAATTAGTTTTACGTCTTTAGGAACGTCGCTGTTGATGACGAGGCTGGGGTCTTGTCCAATGATTTGGATCGGCACGGCGGCTGGCAGCGCGCGCGTTTCATCGGGGTCTGCCGACGAGACCGCCAAGATCCACACTGCCACCGCCAGCGCGAACGCCCATAGGAACGTGCGATAATTTTCAGAAATCCATCGGAACATAAGTTACTCGCTTGATATTTACATGTCACCCTGAGCGACAGCGAAGGGTCTATGAGACGAATGTGGAGATTCTTCGCTATGCTCACATCGTCCCGATGTTCTTCCGGGAGAATGACATTTCATAACATATTTACTTTTCTTTGCGCGGAAAGAAGATTGGAAAAAATCTTTCAAACCAGATCGCTTTATGCGCTTCATTTGAAGGGCGAAAAAATGCGGTGAGAATATTTTCCAAACGTTCGGGGTCAAGCCTGCGTAATATTCGTCCCGCGTGCGCGATGGAGATTGCGCCTGTTTCTTCAGAGACAACCACCGTGACCGCGTCGCTTGCTTCGGATGTGCCCAGCGCGGCGCGGTGACGCAATCCCATTTGATGTTCGGGTGTGCGGTTCAAAATTCCGCTGGCAGAAAGCGGCATGACGCAAGCCGCCGCCGCGATCCGCGCGCCGACGATAATCACGCCGCCGTCATGCAAGGGCGTATTCGGATAAAAAATTTGCAACAATAGTTCGGGTGTGACGCGCGCGTTTAATGGAACGCCGGTACGGATATAGTCGTCGAGATTATCCAAGCGTTGCAGGACGATCAGCGCGCCGTGTTGCCGCGCCGATAATCTTGCCGCCGCGCTGACGACTGCGTGAATGGTTTCTTCAATCGCGACGCTGGCGGGTTTGGATGCGATTTGCCAAATCGTTCCCGCGCGTCCAAGTCGTTCGAGCGCGCGTCGAATTTCGGGAGCGAAGATCACTGGGATGGCGAGAATCAAAGCGGGGAGGGAGTTCTGCGCGAGCCACGAAAAGGCGGGCAGATTCACCAGACTGGTCAGCAGAATGATTCCGACGATTAACAGAATCATTCCGCGCACCAACGCCATCGCCTGCGTGTCGCGCAGGGAATACAGCAAACCGAAAAAAATCAGCGTGACCAGCAGAATGTCAAATGCGCTGAGCCAGCTGATGCGCTGAAAAATGAAAAGGAAGTTGTTCAGAAATTCTGTCACGGGTTTAGGTGATTGGCAATTAGGAATTGGCGGCTAGGAAGAAAGTAGTCCCAATGACCTAACGCCAATTTATTAAATAGGACGTAAAACGCGGTCTTGGCGCAACTGTTTGAATAATAAAACGCCTCCCGCAGATAAGGCTTCGCTTGCCGAATCTTGCCAGGCTTGCACACCCAATGTTTCAGGTGTGCGTTTTTCATAGCCAATCTGTTTCCAGAGTTCTTCTTGCGTCGCAAGTTCGTTCATCGGGAAGACGAGCGAGGCTTCGCTTTGCAATTCGCTTGAGGCGCGTTCCACTTCTTTGATCAATAAGTCGAGCGCTTTTTGCGGGTTGATGTGTTCTTCGAGAAAAATATCCGTTGTGCGCGTCACTAGGTTTTCAACTTGCCAGCCTGCCAGCCCGACAAGTTTGCCGTCGAGTTGTAAAAGCATGTAGGCTTTATCGCCGAAACTTTCCATTACATTGTCGGCGGTCATGCTGCGTTTGCCTTTGCTTAAGCGCGTGATTAATTCCGCGATGGCGACTGAATGTTTGGGTTTGCCGCGCTTCACAATAAATTCGCCGCTGGTTGTCGCTTGCGGCTTAGGAAGATTTAGATTTGATTCGGTATCGCCGCCGCTCGCGCCCGGCGCAACTTCTTTCCATGCCGCGCTGATTTGTTTCCATAAATTGTCAAACGACCCAGTGTTTGTAACGACGATGTTTGCCAACGCCACTTTTGCGCTTTGCGCCGATTGCATGTGCAATCGTTCCAGCGCGCGCTCGCGAGTGAATCCGCGTTTGGCGATCAAACGCTGCACTTGAACTTCTTCGGGCGCATTCACGACCCAAATCGAATCGCAGACTTTGCGTAGGTCGCCTTCGAGGAGTTTAATCGCTTCGATTGCCGCTACTTTTTGAGGCGCGCGTTGAATTAATATTTCTATCGCTTGACCCACGAGCGGGTGAATGATTGTTTCCAATTCGCTTAAGGCTTCCGCGTCGTGGAAAACTAAATTGCCCAGTTTGACGCGGTCAATTTCGCCGTTTGAGTTGAGCAGCCATTTGCCGAATTTATCTATCACAGGTTGATAGCCCGGCGCGCCTTTCGCGTAAGCGCGATGAGCGAGCGCATCCGCGTCTATGGTGTATGCGCCGAGATGTTCTAACATGCGGCGCGCCACGCTTTTTCCGGTGGCGATGTTGCCCGTCAGACCGATCACGAATTTGCCATGCCAATTGCTCAAGGGATTTCCTCTTTGATTGCGTAGAAGTGACTTGCTTCTCTATTTTAATGTCTTTTCTTGAAATGTCTACCTTTACAGACATTTTTGCAT
>JAVHOY010000346.1:0-1331 GCA_036170295.1 bacterium | reverse complement strand
AAGCGGACGAATAGCGGTTTGATTTCGTCGAAGCGGTCATCCTTGCCCGCTTTTTGAATTCGGGTGAAGAGGAAACTTCCAAGCCGCAACGCCCAAATAATGACCAGCACGGCGAGCAGAATCGAGCGCACGTCCAGGTTGGGGCTGAGGAGAAGCGCAATCACAACCAGCGTGATGTAGGTGATGCTGCCTGTCATGTCGAAAAACTTCTCGGTTTGAAATTTGTACGCGGGAATGAACACCAGCCATTGAATGACGAATGCCAGCCCGACCAATAAGGCAAATACTGGAATACCCGCAACTGAACTGCCGTTTTGACTGCCCGCCAAAGCGACCAAAACTCCAATTGCAACCAGGATGATAAAAACAATCAACGATTTGCGTTCTGATTCTTTCATGATTTTCTCCTTGTAAAAACGTCCCGAAGGTTTCCCGTGGACGCTTGAATTGTTGAAACGAACCTTCGGGACGGTATGTATTAAAACCCGCGTCGTTGACCTTGCCATGGGGCGGGTGCGCCGTTGTTGAATTCTTCCACGCTGGGGCCGCGCAACTGCGCGAGTCGCCACGTGCCGTACAAATAACTGAAGACCAGTAATAAAATTGTCGCGGGCCAGCCTGTGATGAAGTTGGTCACCGCCAGTGAATTGACATCTTGATTTTCAAAGAGCGAAAATTGCAGGAGCAAACGCGCGGCAAAGAATAGCGTCCACGCAAAGGTCACTTCGCTGTAGGCGGGTCTCACCTGCGGATGCCAGTACCAGTCCAAGGTCCAGCGGCGGGCGATGAAACTTGTCCACGCTACCATTGGGCGGCGGATCACAAGACTGACGACGGTGAGTAGCAGAGTCATACTTCCGCTGATGAGACCTGGCAGGAAGAAGCCTTCCGATTTGCCAAGAAACCATGCAATGCCGATGGCAACTGCAACACTGCCAACTCCCGCCAGCGCGTAGAGCAGTGACTGTTTGCGGAAAATTCTCACGGCGGCGATTACCACCGAAAGCGCCAGCGCGCTCCACATGGCGGCTTGGAATCCAGCCAGCCCGTTGACCAGCAGAAAAAGAATTGGCGGCAGGATGGCGTCGAGAAAGGAGTTCCGTCCCGCAAAAACGGCGCGGAGTTCTTCAAGCAGTTCGCGTGATTTATTTTTCATGTTATTTTGCAGGTCACGTTTTGAGCGTGACAAAAACATTATTTTGCAAGTCACGTTACAAACGTGACCTACGCATGTTGTCCCAGCCAGAATTTGCGCCAATCGCCGCCGCTGGATTGCAGGGTGACGAAGGCATACAGACTGCCCGCGAAGAATCCCAGGGTCATCATGGCAA
>JAVHOY010000345.1:0-1332 GCA_036170295.1 bacterium | reverse complement strand
CCGCTCCTGCGACTGCCGCCCCCGCGACTGCCGCTCCTGCTGGCGGCACATTGAAGATTGTATCTTCCTTGCCCATGACTGGTTCTTCTTTAACCCAGACCCAGACCATCGTCAACGCTATGCAGTTGCGCCTCGAACAGGCTAACTACAGCGCTTGCGGCGGCAAGTACACCCTCGAATACGAAGCCTGGGATGACGCCTCTGCCGCTCTCGGCAAATGGGATCCCGCTGTTGAAACCGAAAACGCCAACAAAGCAGCCGCTGATCCCTCGATCATCGCCTACCTCGGCACTTTCAACTCCGGCGCTGCCAAGCTCTCTATTCCGATTTTGAACGCCGCTGGTCCGCTCACCATGATCTCTCCCGCCAACACCAACCCTGGCTTGACCAAGGCTGATAAAGATCTTCCCGGCGTGACCGATTCCTACTACCCCACCGGCGTCCGCTCCTACACCCGCGTTGTTGCTGCTGATGATATCCAAGGTAAGGTTGCCGCGAACTTCGTGAAATCCCTCGGCGCCGCCACTGTTTACATCTTGGATGACCAAGAACTCTACGGCAAGGGCGTTGCGGATGTGTTCGATGCTACCGCCAAAGAAATTGGTTTGACCGTTGTGGGTCACGAAGGCATTGATCCGAAAGCCGCTGACTACAAGGCTTTGATGACCAAGATCTCCACCAGCAATGCTGGCGGACCCCCCGATGCTATTTACGTTGGTATGGTTGTTGATAACAACGCCTCCCAATTGCTGAAGGACAAGGTCGCGATCATGGGCGACAACACCAAAGTCAAATACGTTGGACCCGATGGCATTCAGACCCAAGCCTTCATTGACGGCGCTGGCGCTGATGTTGCCGAAGGCGCGTATGCTTCCGTCGCCGGTGTTGCTCTTGATAAACTTCCCCCCGCTGGCTTGCAGTTCGTCAAGGATTACGAAGCCAAGTATGGTCCTCTGACCGAGCCTTACGCCGTATACGGTTACGAGACCATGAACGTCGCCCTCAAGGCGATTGAAGACGTCTGCGCCGCTGGCGGCAATCCCACCGACCGCGCCGCGATCAACACCGCAGTGTTCGCCATCAAGAACTTTGACGGCGCGCTCGGCACTTGGTCGTTCGACGCCAATGGCGATGCTGACCTGACCGATATGACTTTCTATCAGGTTCAAGGCGGCAAGTACGTAGCCGTCGGCACTTTCAAGTAAGTCTCTAGCAAGTTCTGGGGGGCGACATTCATTTGTCGCCCCCCATCCTTTTGATAACTGATGTTGCGCGAAATATCTAAATGGGCTTGCGTAGCGCGACATTCATGTCGCGGTTGCTTGAGAAGCG
>JAVHOY010000344.1:0-5945 GCA_036170295.1 bacterium | reverse complement strand
AAGCCTGATAAACCAGTGTGTAGCCTTTCTGGTAGGTGCTGTCAGAAGCCGCGCCCGTTGTGACCATGATCTTGCCGTATTGCTCGGCGATCACAGCGGAAGCATCCGCAAGACCCGAAGAGTAAGGGCTGATTAAGAAATCGGCTTTATCTTCTGTAACCAATTTGGTGTAGAGTTCCTGCACGCGATCCTTATTGGATTCGTCGTCGTAGGATTTCGTCTCAAATTTGACCACAGTGCCGTCTGCCAGCGTAAGTCCGCCGGCGGCGTTGACCTGATCCATCCACAACTTGAAGCCGTTGCTCTGACGGGTCGACTCAACATTTAATTTACCGGTCAATGAAGTGGTAAAGCCGACGATTGCCGTCTTTTCCATAACGGGCGCGGCAGTTGCGACAGGCGCTTGGGTCGGGGCAGCGGTAGCGACAGGCGCTTGGGTCGGCGCGGGAGTGGCGGCGCCTCCGCAGGCAGCGAGCGCAAGACTCAAAACTACCAACAAAGCAAAGAGATTGAACAGTGAGCGTTTCATTTTCAAACAAGCCTCCTTTTAGGCATAACAAATGAATTGTGGGGCGCATACGCCGCGACCACATTGAATAAATTATAAGAGCGCGATGAAAATATCCAATAAAAAATAGGCGGGCAGATATAAATAATTTATAAATATTTTGCCTGACGCGCCGTTTCGCGTCCTGAGAGGAAAAGGCTATGGCATACGCGCGTAAGTCGGATTGCCAATCCGACTTACATTTGGCGCATCGCGGCAAATACCAGAGAGCGCCAAAAATGACAATTTCATTGCAAAGTAAAATCGAGTAAAATCGTTTCAAATCGGATAGACCATCCCTATATTGCAGGAGGTAAGGAAAAATGTTTACAACAAAGAACCTTTACCAGAACGACGAAGCGTGGGCGAAAACACCTCTTGGAAATTCCAGCGAGACAATCGGCGGGTGGGGCTGTCTGCTGACGTCTGCGACGATGGCGCTCAATGGAATTGGCTACGATGAAACCCCAGTCACGGTTAATGAAAAAATGAAAAAAGCGGGCGGCTTTCAAGGCGCGTTTTTTATTCCCAGCGTATTGCCCTATATTTGGAGCAACTGCGCTTATCAAGATATGCAGCCTTGCGAATCATCGCCCGCGCCTATCGCGCAAATTGACGCGGCTGTCGCGGCGGGCAAGCCTGTCATTTTGCAAGTGGATTGGAACAAGCAAGCGGGCATTCAAACGCATTTTGTTTTGGTCAAAGAAAAAAAAGGCGAAGACTATTCTATTTATGATCCGTATAAATACGGCGGCGACGCTCCCGGCAAAGATGTTTTGCTCACCACGCGCTATAAATACAACGGCGCAAAGTTAGCGTCTGAAATTAGCGCGGTGTTGTGGTTTAACTCATATAGTTCCACGCCGCCTGAACCTCCCAAAGTGACCAAAGTTCCCGTGCCTGCCGATAAATATATTTTGTATGTCATGGAAGATGATCTTTCATTACGCGCCGAGCCTTCGGTTGGCGGTTACTTATGGAAGCGCATGTTGCTCGGCACAGAATTAATTTGCCTTGAAGATAAAGCGAAAGCCAAAGCCAAACTCGGCGCGCAAGGGCAGTGGATTCAAGTGCAAGACCCGAAAGGCGATCAAGGCTACGTTGCCGCGTGGTATGTGGCTGATCAAAAAACTGCCCCCGCGACTTCTTCAACCGCCGTATCTGTTTCCGCGCCCGCTGCCGCTCCTACGCCCGTAGCCGCGCCCGCGCCAGTTCCCGCCGGAGCCATCGCGTTATATCCCACCGAAGAATTATCCTTCCGCTCGCAACCGATAATTGCAGACAGCACGCTCATTCGTCGCGTTCCCGCCGCCGAGCAATTGATCAGCCTTGAAGCAGCCAATCAAACGATTGCAAAAGTTGGCGTAGTCAATCAATGGCTCAAAGTCCGCGACGCGAATAAAAAAGAAGGCTACGTCGCGGCATGGTATGTCAAATATGCGGGCGGATCAACCGTTAGCGCAACCGCGCCGACTGCCAGCAAAACGGGCAAGGTGCATACCACCGTCGAATTGGTATCGCTCCGCAAAGAGCCCATCGTCAGCGACGCGACGCTGATTAAGCGCGTGCCGATCAATTATGAATTTACGATCAATGAGACGGGCGGCGAAGCCAAAGTCGGCGCTAACGATAAGTGGATCAAGGTCAAAGACGCGACCAACGAAGGCTATGTCGCGGCGTGGTTCGTGACGTTCTAATTCGCGAAAGATTTTTGGGAGAAGCCGATATGGAAAATCAATCTCAACAAGTTACGCCCATTCTGGAAATTGCCTGGAAAAAATTTGGGCAATTCGGCGTCGTCTCAGGGAAACGGTCTGCCGCGTATATGAACTTACGCAAATGGATCGCCTTGTTTGGCGTGCTGGCGACTCTGTTCGCCATCCTCACCGCGCTGTATCCGCCAAACTTCTTTGCAATTGGCGGAATTGTCCTCAAAGTTTTGCTAATCTCCTCGCCTTTGTTGGCTTCGTTGCTCGCCGCGTATGCCAATAAGTTTTACGCCTCAGGCGACTGGCTCATCACGCGCGCGGGTTCTGAGGAAGTCTTAAAAGAAATTTACATCTATCGCACAATTTTGCAAGGCGAAAAAACGCGCCGCGCATGGCTTGAAACCAAATTGCAAGAAATCCAAAAATCGGTTTATCGCGGCATGAATGGCGAATTGGTCATGGATTCCTACGAGGGCGTCGTCCCGCCTCCGCCGCGCTTTCAAAACCCGAACAGCGACCCTGGATTTTCAGATTTGAACGGCGATGAATATTTCAAGTATCGTCTTGAAGATCAATTAAATTGGCACATAAAAAAAATAGCTAAAAAACAGAAAGAAAGGATTCGCCTGCAAATTTTGATTTTAGCGTTTGGCGCGACGGGCGCGTTATTAGCCGCGTTCGGCGGCGGATTTACATTGTGGGTGGCGTTGGCTGCATCTCTCACAACCACCTTCATCGGCTGGCAGGAATTAAGCAACCTTGATGTGGTCGTGCGCAACTACAGCAAGGTCCGCTTGGAGTTAAGCATCATCGCCGACCATTGGAAAAACTTGGAACCCGAAGAACGCACACAAAGCGAATTTTTCAGAATGGTGCGCTCCGCCGAAGATATTCTTTGGAGCCGCAACATGGAATATATCAAAGCCATGCAAGAAGCGCTTAAAGAATCCAGCCTTGACGAAGAAGCCAGTTTGGTTAATCGCGTGATCCAAGAGCAGCGCGAGTCGGATCAGCGCTTTAGACATGCCCTTGCAGACGAGGTTGTGGACTACGCCAAAACAGACCTGCAAGAAACCGAAGAAAGCTTGCATGACCAATTCAAAGAGGCGCTGGGATCGTTGGCGGAAGAAGCTTCTTCAGAATTGGTGCAAGCCGAACTCGCTTCTATGCGCGATGCGATTCAAACTGCGGCGAATCATCTTGCGGAACGCTCTGGAATTTCATCTTCGCTAAAAGCAATCAAAGAAGAATTTGCAGGCGTTGAGATTGGTCGCAACACGCCGCCCAACGTGCTGAATGATATGATCTCGCGCTACCCAAAAACAACAAACGCAAAAGGATAATTCACATGACCGATGCGACTACGTCCACACCTAACAACCTTGCCGCGGATGCGAATCAATCTCAGCCTGCGACCAACTCAACCGAACAGGCGCGACCGTCGGCTGCGGCGGTTGAACCTGTAAAAGAAACGGAAGATTCCCCCGCGCAAACGACGCAGCTGTTTATTAAACCCGTTCGCCCCGAAGTTCGTCCGCACGCTTTTGTGGTAATGCCTTTTGGAAAAAAGAAAGGCGGCGACGGCGCGCTTTATGATTTCAACGCCATTTATAAATTCTTGATCAAACCCGCGCTTGAAGAGGCTGGTTTTGCCCCCTTCCGCGCCGATGAAGAAACCGCGTCCGGCGATATCCTGACCGACATGTTCCAAGAGTTGTTGCTTGCCGATTTGTGCTTATGCGACTTGAGCATTGACAACGCCAACGTGTTTTATGAAGTCGGCATTCGTCACGCTTTCCGCAAACGCGGCGCGGTGCATATTCAAGCCGGACGCGCCTACATGCCTTTCGATATTTTCAACGTGCGCACGCTGCCGTATCACATCACGCTCGAAGGCGTTCCCGACCCCGTTTTTATTAAAGCGGATGTTCAAGCTATTGCGCGCATGGCAAAAGACACATGGATGTCGGACCGCGACGCGATTCACAGCCCGATTTTTAATTTACTATCAGGCTTAAAAGAACCCGATCAGAAAATGTTGCGGACTCCGCTCGCCACCGGATTCTGGCGCGAGTATAAAGAATGGAAGGAAAGGGTCGCGGTCGCGCAGCGCTTAAAGCGCATCGGCAATATTTTGCTGCTGACCGAAGAGATTCGCAATCCGCTGATTATGGAAGAAGCGATTGGCGAAGCGGGCAAAGCGCTCGCTAATTTAGGTCGCAACGAACTCGCGCTCGCGCAATATCGCAAAGGCTTGGAAGTTAACTCGGAAAATATTGTCTTCCGCCGCGAAGAGGCGTTTCATCTAAATCGTATTGGGCGCGCAGACGAAGCCGTTATTAAATTGGAAAATCTTTTAAACGATTATCCAAACGACAGCGAAGCGATTTCGTATTTGGGCAGAATCTACAAAGAGATGTGGATGAACTCGTGGAAGAATATCAAGGATAAAGATGCGCGGCTTAAAAATGCGTTCAAGTCCTATTACTGGCTGATCAAAGCGGCGGATATTTATCTAAAAGGTTTTCGCATTGACTTGAACAATTACTACCCCGGCGTGAACGCGCTGACTCTCTCCACGATTGCCGTTTATCTCGCCGATAAATTTGACAATAAAAAAGACCCTGACCCTGACATTGAGCGCATCCGCCATGACCTGCCCGCTTTGCGCGGCGCGCTGGTCTTCGCCCTCGAATCTAAAGCGGAAGATGAATCCGTAGATTATTGGTCGCTGGTCTCGCGCGCGGAACTGTATGCGCTGGTCGCGGAGAATGTCGCCAGCGTGGCGCGCGCCTATCGCAAAGCGCTGACCGCTTCGCGTCGAAATCTTTCCGATTTAAGTTCGTCTTTGAGACAATTGGAAATGTTGAAAGCCCTTGGGTTGCGGAGCGAATTTGTGCAGGCTGGCATTGACGCCGTCAAGGAAGAAATCGCGCGCGCAAGCGCGGAGGACGACGACCTCCCTGAAAATACAAGAAAACCCGTTAAGGAAGTCGCCTGGAAGGGTTTTGTTTTTAGCGGCTATATGGCTGATTATCCGGGCAAGGAGACGAAGGCGTTTACTGCGGATACAGAGGCTCAGATTCGCCAGGACATTAGTAAAAAATTGGATGAGTTAGGCGCGAAGGCGGAGGACAGGGCGTTTTTGAGCGGTCTCTCGGCGGGCAGCGAAATTATCTTTGCGGAAGTTTGCGCCGAAAAAGGATTGCATGTCAAAGCCTTTTTGCCTTTGCCCGAACAGATTTATATTCGTAAATTTATTTCGCCCGCAGGCGACGCTTGGGTGGATCGCTTTTATAAAACGCGCGGCGATCCGCTTGTGGATGATATTTATCAAATTGAAAATGTAGGCGCGCCGAAAGAAGGCGACGATCCCTATGAGCGCAACAACCGCTGGGCTTTATATTCCTCTCTTAAATATGGCGTGGATAACGTGCGCTTGATCGCTTTGTGGGACGGCAAAAGCGGATACTCGCGCGATCGCGACGTCCGCTTGGTTAATCACATGATTGAGTTGATGCGCGATATGGGCGGCAGGATCGAGCAGATTAATCCCAATAAATATATGGGTAGGTCGTTTGACCCTCCGCGTTTGATGGACGATCCCCAAAACGCGGAGAATTCTGCGCCTGACAAAGAAATTGTAAAAAAGAAAAAAACAAGCAACTGAGATTACGCAAGCAAATCTT
>JAVHOY010000343.1:1913-5953 GCA_036170295.1 bacterium | reverse complement strand
GTGCGCGCGCGCATTCCGTCGCCTTTGCGTTTTCCGCGAATGCCTTCCCAATCATCCGCCGCGCCGAGAATGGCAAAGCCAACCATGACGAGCATCGGCACAAGCACCGAGCGACCAATGCCGCTCGTCGTCACGCCGATCAAAGCGACCGCGTTGAGCAATCCGCTGAGCAGCAACACGGGCAAGATAAACATCACGCCGCCCATCGTGGGCGTTCCCATTTTCACGCCATGAGATCCCGGCTCTTCCACGCGGATAATTTTTCCAATTTTGTAATGCCGCAAGATGCGCAGCAAAGGTCCGCCCCAAATAGCGGTCATCACAAAAGAGAGTCCCGCCAGACTTAAAGAAAGCGCGATCTGTCTCACGAGTCCACCTCAAGCGCGGCGGTGATGCGATCCATGCGCAAGCCATGCGAACCTTTGATCAGCGCCGCGTCAGTGGACGTTAGATTTTTATTCAGCCACTCGATCACCGACGCGGATTCTTCAAACTCAAAAATATTCGCGGATTTGAAACCAGCGCGGCGCGCGGAGTCTGCGATGATATGCGCGCGCGTTCCCAGCGTGACTAAAATCTTCGCGACCTGCGCCGCGCGCATTCCGACCATTTCATGTCCTTGTTTTTCATAAGGACCTAGTTCCAACATATCGCCCAGCACCGCAATCTTGCGTCCGTCCATTTCGTCGAGCAGACTCAGCGCGGCAAGCATCGATTCAGGCGAAGCGTTATAAGTATCGTCAAGGATCAATGCGCCGTTCTTGCTGCGAACCGTCGAGAGACGCAATTGCGCGCGTCCGCGTTTGAGTCCTTCCAAAATTTCCTGCCAATCTAAATCGTCGTTCAATCCGACTGAAGCGGCGCGCAAAACCGTATGCACGGAATGTCGTCCAATTAAAGGAACGTGTGTGTGAATGATTTCGTTTTTATAATGCAAGCGAAAACGAATCCCGTCAAGTCCCAGCCCTTCAATTTGATCCGCCCACAAATCGGCTTCGGGAGAAAGCCCATAAAAGAAAACGCGCGCTTTGGTTTTCTCTTCCATCCTGCGAACCCAAGGGTCGTCGAAATTCAAAATCGCAACGCCATCGGAAGGAAGGCATTGCGCCAATTCGCTTTTACCGCGCGCGATGGCTTCCTGCGAGCCGGCGCGTTCCGCGTGGACTGTGCCGACGTTGGTGACAACGCCGATGTGCGGCTGGGCAATGTCGCACAAAAATTGAATCTCGCCGGGAACATAAAATCCCATTTCTAAAACGGCGCGCTCGTAAGTGGAATTGAGTTTCAAAATCGTCAGCGGCAAACCGATTTCATTATTCAAATTGCCAGGACTTCGCAAAGTTTTATAGCGCACAGAAAGCATTTCAGCGGTGGCTTCTTTGGTGGTGGATTTTCCGACGCTGCCGGTGATTCCAATGACGCGCAGATTAAATTTGCGCCGCCAGAATCTCGCGATCTGTTGCAGCGCCGCGACGGTGTTATCCACGCGCAAACACAACGGCGCGGAAAGATTGACGGTTGAATCCATTTTGAATTCGCCGCGCAAATCGAGGACGCGAAAAGTCGCGGACATTTCTTTCTGAATTAAAGCAAAAGACGCGCCGCGCTTAAAAGCGTCGTCTACAAAATCATGCCCGTCTACATTCTCGCCGGGAATAGCGATGAAAAGCGAATCGCGAGTCGCCTGACGCGAATCAATGACCGCGTCCGTAATGGTCGCGGTTGTTTCGGCAATACGCGCCGAAGCGATGGCTTCAAGGATATCTGCAAGCGTGAGCATATTATTTTGTCACAAGAGTCTGACGAATAGAATCGGGCGGAATGTTCAAAAGCAAAACGGTCTTCGCGGCGACTTCAGAGAAAACGGGCGCGGCGGTTTCCGATCCCCAAATGGACGCGGAGGGACGTTCAAGCCAAACATAAATCATAAAGCGCGGATCGTCCACCGGTCCCCAGCCGATGAAAGACACGTTGGTTTGCGTCGAGTCGTAGAAGCCGTCCACAGGAATTTGCGCGGTGCCAGTTTTGCCGGCGATGCGATAGCCCGGCACAAGCGCGAGCGAGGCTTCCGATTCAAGCGAGACTGCGAGCATTTCTGAAAGCGTATTGGCGGTTTGCTCAGAGATGGGCGAGCCTGCATATTGCGCGGGCGAACTGTATTGACGTCCGTCGCGCAACATTGCGTATAAAGTATGCGGAACAACCATGCGTCCCTTGTTGGCGACGGCGGAAGCAGCCATCATCATTTGAACAGGCGTGGCGGTCACGCCTTGACCAAAGGCATTGGTGCCAAGATCAACGGGATACCAATCGGAGTCGCCGGGAAGTTTAAGTCTGCCCGCAGATTCGCCCGCAAGGTCTACGCCGGTGAGATGACCAAAGCCAAAATTATCCATGTAGTTGTAAAACGTCCCCGCGCCCATTTGCGTCGAGACCATCGCCAAACATACATTGAGCGAATGTTGCAAACAGCCGACCATATTCTGCTCGCCCCACGGTTCTTGATTCCAGTTTTGAATCAGCGCGCCGCCGACGAGGATCGAACCTGTGTCAAAATAAGTTGTGTTGGGCGTAACCGTGCCAGAATCCAAAGCGGCAGCCATAGTGAGGACTTTCATCA
Organism: bacterium; assembly: GCA_036170295.1. Lineage (GTDB taxonomy): Bacteria > Chloroflexota > Anaerolineae > Anaerolineales > Villigracilaceae > Villigracilis. The sequence goes on along the minus strand of JAVHOY010000343.1, from coordinate 3,333 downwards.
CCGAGCCCGTTTCATAAGGCATGGAGACAGGGGTATTAAAGTCGCTGGCGGTTTTGTAGGTGTCGCTATACTTCCAAAATTCATTGAGATCCATACGCGGAGTGGCAGCCATCGCTAATATCTCGCCGTTGCGCGGATCCATAACGACGATGGAGCCTCTTTGCGCGCCGTAAGTAGAAAGCGAGTCGTCTAAAATTTGTTCGCTCGCGGCTTGCAAATCGCGGTTAATCGTCAGGATGAGCGTCGTGCCGTTTGCCGCGTGAGGAATTTCAAAGGCTTTATTAGGATCGGTGGGAACCAACGCCTGCACAGGATTGCCCGCCAGCACGCGATCATATTTTTCCTCGACGCCAAAATAGCCGCGTCCTTCGCGACTCACAAAACCGATAATATTTGAAGCGAGCGTATTTTCAGGATAGCTGCGCTGCGGATGCGACTTGAAGTTCAAACCCGTCAAACCGCCCAGCGAGCCTTCGGGCGCTTGCGCTTGCAAGGCTTTCTTCAGCGCTTGTAAATTCGCCGCTTTCTGCGCTTCGACATAATCGGCGATTACGATATAAGATAATCCCGCAGGCGGATTTTGAATGCTGTCGAGCAATTTTGCGTAATCAATATTCAATTCGTTGCCGACCGCAAAGGCAATGGCGCTGGGGTCTTTGACGGCATTCAAGTCCACGCCGATTTCATAAACAGATTTATTGCCCGCGAGCAAATGTCCGTTGCGATCATAAATCTCGCCGCGATCGGGATAGAAGGTGTGTAACTCATACGCATAATTAGAAGCCCGCTCACGAAAGATATCGGCTTCGGGACTATTCTGAATGCGAATCATCTGCGCGATAATAGCAAGCGCGGCAAAAATCATGACGGCGATCAAAACTTGCGCGCGACGCGCATATTGTTCTTTCATTGCAAGCCTCGCGAAGAAGCGGCGATCTGCTCGTCCAACCAATCAAATAACGATTGATTGTATTCGGGCAAAACGCTCAACGCGCTTAATTGTGGAAGCGACGCGGAAGACAAAATTTCAGGTTCGGGTTTAACATATCCCGATACAACCAGATATTCAACTTCGCTTTGCGCCATCGGGCGAAAGTTCAAGTTCAACGCGCGGCTCTGCATCGAAGCGGAAGAAGTCAACGAAGCAAGTTGAGTCTGTAAATCCTCGCTGGCTTGCTGGCTGACAGAAATGGCGGCAGTCAAATCTTGAATCTCGCGCCCGGCAATTGCGGCTTGAGAAGTCACATCCAAATACAAAGCGGCGATCATGGTACAGGCGACAACAGCCAACAACGCGCCGCCAATCCAACGGCGTTGAATGCGCCATGGAGCGACCTTGTATGCGTGCATAAGATGGTTGACGTTTTGTATGTTCATAATTCATCTATGTCATTGCGAGGAGCGGTAGCGACGAAGCAAT
>JAVHOY010000343.1:0-1813 GCA_036170295.1 bacterium | reverse complement strand
TTGTATGTTCATAATTCATCTATGTCATTGCGAGGAGCGGTAGCGACGAAGCAATGACGTTACAGTTTTTCGATCACTCTCAACTTTGCGCTGCGCGCTCGCGGATTGTCTTTTATTTCTTCATCCGCCGCCGTGATCGGTTTCTTGTTGATTATTTTTACGACAGCCTTGCGCTCCGCTTCATAAATTCTTTCGTAAGGCGGATTGACCAACTCTTTGCTTTGCTCGCGGAAATAATCTTTGACGATGCGATCTTCCAGCGAGTGAAAGGAAATCACCGCGCATCTTCCGCCGACGTTCAGCGCCGATACCGCTTGCGGAAGGACGCTTTCCACCGCATCTAATTCGCCGTTGACGACGATTCTCAACGCCTGAAAAGTTTGCGTCGCGGGGTGAACGCGCTCCCCTCTGCGGGGCGAGGCTTTCTCGATGACGCTGACCAACTCGCGGGTGGTATTTAGCGGACGGTTGCCAACTATCGCGCGAGCAATTCGTCTCGCGTCGCGATCTTCGCCGTAGCGGAAAATCAAATCCGCGATTTCTTCTTCGGCGTAGTTATTGATAATATCCGCCGCGCTTTGCGTCGCGTTGATTCCAAAGCGCATATCAAGCGGACCATCTTGCATGAAGGAAAATCCGCGCGCGGCTGTATCAAACTGCATGGACGATGCGCCAAGATCAAGAACAATTCCGTCCACCGAGTCCCAATTCAATGATGCGAGTTGCGATGCGAGAGTAATGTAGGAAGCTTGCGCGAGATGTATGCGCCCTTCGTAAGGAGCCAAGGTCTCGCGAGAAAGCGCCAACGCCTGCGGGTCAACATCAAAGCCGAGCAGGAGTCCATCTGGCGCGCAAGCCTCCAAAATTCCGCGAGCGTGACCGCCCGCGCCCAGAGTGCAATCTACATAACGTCCGCCGCGTTTGGGTTGCAGCGCGTGTATAATCTCTTTGTAAAGTACGGGTACATGAGCAGTCATCAGTAATCAGTAATCAGTAATTGGTAATTGGCGATTACGACGACGGATTAGCGTTTTTTGAAAGATCAAGAGTCGAGAAGCGCGCGTTGTTGGCTTCGACGTTTTGCAGTTGAGCCATTTGCGCGTTCCATTCGGCGGGCTTCCAGACTTCAAAGTATTCGCCCTGCCCCGCGACAATCGCCTCGCCTTCAATTTGTAAGAAGGTTCGCAAATTTTGCGGGACGAGGATGCGCCCAACTTTATCCACTTCAACTGGGTAGGCGTTTGATAAAATCAAGCGGCGCAAGAGACGCGCGGTTGGGTCGGCGAGGTTCATCGCGTCAATGCGGTCATAGACCTGCTTGAAATAGGTTTCATTCATCACCATTAGACATTTATCAAAACCTTGCGTGATGAAAGCGCCGCCTTCCAACAAACCGCGAAAAGACGCTGGGATCATCAAGCGTCCTTTGTCATCAAGATTGTGTTGGAACTGACCGAGAAACATTTGTTCTATTTGTCCTTTAATACAATCAGACGCCGAAGGATCGGCGCCTGTTTTCCACTTCTTACCACTTTCTCCCACATTATACTGCTTTATAGACAAAAATCAAGTGGCGAGCATGGTAATTTCATACTATTCAAAAAGACCTGACAGGTTTCCACAGCGCTAACGACGAAACCTGTCAGATCTGAGGATGCAATTATGCAAAATTCCCCAACCTTTACACTGCTGGAAGCGCCGAACTGGCGCGACTACGAATTGCTCGATTCAGGCGATGGCTTGAAATTGGAACGATTCGGAAAATATATTTTTGCGCGTCCCGAATCTCAGGCGATGTGGAGCCGCGCTTTAT
>JAVHOY010000342.1:0-5954 GCA_036170295.1 bacterium | reverse complement strand
CGCTGGCTTCCCGCGCTTTTCTTTATGGCTGCGATATTTTTCTTTTCGTCGCAGCCCGGCGACGCGCTCCCCGATTTTCTTAATTGGGATTATGTCGTAAAAAAATCGAGTCACTTTATTGGCTATGGCTTGCTGGCTCTGTCTTATTTTCATGGATTGAAATACGACAAAAAACGGCGCTGGATTGCGTGGCTGGCGGCTGTTCTATTTTCCGCGACGGATGAATTTCATCAATCTTTTGTCGCGGGAAGACACGCATCCATTTTTGACGTAATCATATTTGACAATCTTGGCGCGGCGTTCGCGCTTTGGCTGCATCAACGCTATTTTTCTCGCCGCGCAGAAGCGAAGATCGCGCGGAAAAAATAAGATGAGGGCTTACGCAAGACGGGATTTTTATCCGCCAATCTGCGCCGCCCCGCGCGAATTAAAAAAAGATTGGCGGATACTTTTTGAATTTTGCGTAAGTCTTAAAGATGTTGCAATTGTACAATTATGGAATTGAGGTCAAAAATCCTTGCGTAAATGAAAAAAATGGTCTATGCTTAACTGCGCGGAATGAAATCATCCCGCGGCAGTTTATATAAAATTGCCATTACATGATGTTTCTCTTGGAGGAGAAAATGAAAAAACTCTTGACCCTGGTAAGCCTGCTCGCTCTGGCTTCCCTCATCTTGACCGCTTGCGGCGGCAGCGCGCCTACCGCAACTCAAGCGCCTGCCGCAACCGGAGCGCCTGCCGCAACCGGAGCGCCTGCCGCAACCGAAGCGCCGACTGCAACTGCCGCGCCCGTCGCAACCAACGATATGCTCGCCGACATTATGAAACGCGGTTATATCCTCGTCTCGACCGACCCAAACTACGAGCCGCAGTCTTTCTTGAACACTCAGGGAAAACGCCCCGCTGATACCAAATGCCCCTCAGACGCATTAACCACCGCCGAAATGCAAGGCTTTGACGTGGACGTTGCAAAAGCCATTGGCGATTCGCTCAGCGTTGAAACTTGTTTCGCCACCCCTTCATGGGACGCCATCACCGCTGGCAATTGGGCTAACAAATGGGACGTCAGCGTCGGCTCGATGACCGTCACCGTAGATCGCCAAAAAATTCTTGATTTCAGCGTGCCGTACTATTACACCCCCGCAGTCGTCGCCGTCGCTAAAGATTCCGGCATTACCGCTCTTGACGGAATCTCCGGCAAGACCATTTGCGCTGGCGCCGCCACCACTTATGAATCATGGTTGAACAACGATATGGCTGGACTTGGTTTGCCCGAATCTTCCATTTACTCCAAAGTCCCCGCCAACGTGACCGCCACCACCCTTGAGACCGATCAGGAATGCGCGCAAGCCATCGCTGCCGGACGCAAAGACTTTGTCGGCTATGTCACCTCCGCAACCGTTGTGGATGCGAACATTGCCGCGGGCATGCCCGTCGTCAAACTTGAAGGCACAGTCTTCTCTGAAAACCTTGCCGCCGCGTTTGATAAATCGGCTGCTCTCGACTCAACCTCTCTGCGCGCAAAAGTGGACGAACTCTTCACTAAAATGCACACAGACGGAACGCTCACCGCGCTCTCCAGCACTTGGTTCAAAATGGATTTAACGCAGGCTCCTAAGTAATACCAAACAAATAGGGAAGCGACGTTGAACGTCGCTTCCCTTATTTTTTTACCTTGCACACGAAGGGAGATTGGGTATGAACCTATTTGACAAAGGGGACGCTCCAAAATCGCAAGCAGATTTATTGTACTCCGCGCAATTACGCAAGGAACTGCAATTCAAAACGAACGTCGCCGTCTCTTGGGGCATTCTGCTTATGATCATGGTGTTTTTATTCAGCGGGCAGAGCGTTACCGTTGGGTCAACGACATTCAACACCATTCACCTAGACACAAGTTTTATGACGAAACAAATCAGTTTCATTGCGGGCGGATTAACTGAGACGCTTAAGATATCCATTCTTTCCATCATGCTGGCAATGGCGCTCGCGCTGCTCGCCGCATTAGGCAGATTGTCCGCCTTCCCGCCCGTTTACGCGCTTAGCACTTTTTACGTTTCTCTCATCAGAGGAACCCCCCTTTATTTACAAATCTTTTTCTTCTTCCTTGCCCTGCCTCAATTGGGCATTATCCTTTCGGGAACTTTAGCGGGCGTACTCGCGCTCGGATTAAATTACGGCGCATACATGTCGGAGATTTTCCGCGCAGGACTTTCCTCCGTCGGCAAAGGTCAACGCGAAGCGGCTATCGCGCTGGGCATGACTCCTATTCAAACAATGCAGCGCGTCGTTCTGCCTCAGGCGCTGCGCTTTGCCATCCCGCCGGTGGGCAATGAATTTATCGCCATGACGAAAGACTCCGCGCTCGTCTCCGCGACGGGTTTCGTCCACGAATTGATGTGGCGCGCCACAAAAGTGGGACGCGCGCAATTCCACAACCTTGAAGCGCTGATCATGGCGGCTATCTTTTACTGGTCCATGACCTTGATCCTCACCTATATCCAAAGCGCCATTGAAAAACGCCTCTCCAAAGGAGACCGATAAACATGGTACCCATTGTAAAAATTACCAATCTGGATAAATACTTTGGTCGCCTGCATGTGCTGAAAAACATCAGCCTTGAAGTGCCAGAACGACAAGTTGTGTGCCTCATCGGGCGCAGCGGATCAGGCAAAAGCACTTTATTGCGTTGCATTAATTTTCTCGAAGAACCCTCGCACGGAGAGATCGAAGTGGACGGCGTCAGAATTGAAATCGAACAAAAAGGTTCGCAACGCCGCCAGCTCGTCCATGACATTCGTTTGAAAACCGGCATGGTCTTTCAAGAGTTTAATTTATTTCCGCACATGAGCGTATTGGACAATGTGATCGAAGGACCTGTGACGGTCAAAAAAATGAACCGCGATCAGGCGATTGCGCTGGCGGAAAAAAACCTAAATCATGTGGATATGCTTTGGAAAAAAGACGAATACCCCAATCGCCTTTCTGGCGGACAAAAGCAACGCGTCGCCATTGCCCGCGCATTAACGATGGAGCCGCGCGTCATGCTCTTTGACGAGCCCACTTCCGCGCTTGACCCCGAGCTCATCGGCGAAGTGCTGACCGTAATGAAGAAAGTCGCGCTCGAAGGCATGACCATGATCGTCGTTACGCATGAAATGGGATTCGCTAAAGAAGTCGCAGACCGCGTGATCGTCATGGGAGACGGCGAACTCATCGAAGACGCCAAACCCGAAGACCTGTTCAACAATCCCAAAGACCCGCGCACCAAAGCGCTGATAGACCGTTATCGTTCAAGCGAAAGCAGCGCTCAGTAAATGACCATCGCCATCACGCGCCGCATCAGCCCGCGCTTTAATGAATGCGAGCTCACGCATATTAAACGCGCTCCCATCAACCTCGACGTCGCGCGCGCGCAACATCAGGAATACGTTAACGCGCTCGCAAAAGTTGGCTGTCAAATTATTGAATTGGACGAAGAGCCTAACCTGCCTGATTCTGTCTTCGTTGAAGATACCGCCTTCATTCTTGACGAGGTCGCAGTCATTACCCGTCCCGGCGCGGATTCGCGCAAGCCCGAAATCGATTCAATCATCAAAGTATTAGCCGCCTACCTGCCGCTTGTCCACGTTGCCAAACCCGCAACTGTAGACGGCGGCGACGTGCTTGTACTCGGCAAAAATATTTACGTCGGCATGTCCACGCGCAGCAATCCAGCCGTGCTCGGTCAACTTCAAAACGCGCTCGATAATTACGGTTATAAAGTCATCGGCGTAGAATTGCGCGATTGCCTTCACTTGAAAACCGCAATCACCAAAGTAGACGAACAAACTGTTTTGATTAATCCCAATTGGGTGGACGCCTTTCACTTCAAAGATTTCAACTGGATCAAAGTGGACGCGGAAGAACCCTTCGCCGCGAATTGTTTGCCTGTCAACGGAAAAATTATCTACCCCAACAATTTTCCAAGAACGCGCGCCAAACTCGAAAAGGGCGGCTACGCGATAGTTCCCGTCAATGTAGACGAGCTGGCAAAAGCCGAAGGCGCGGTCACTTGTTGCAGTTTGATCATTCCCATAACGCGACATTAAGTCGCGCTGCGCGAATCAAAAAGTCCCCGAAAAAATTCGGGGACTTTCATTGCTTGTGCGCTGGAGAGGACTTGAACCTCCACGCCTTGCGGCACATGCACCTCAAGCATGCCTGTCTGCCAATTCCAGCACCAGCGCCAGAAGCAGGGCGTATTATAATCGGCTTGCTTTTCTTGTCAAGCAAATTTTCATAGGAGAACTATTATGGCGCGAATCGTTGTAGATGCAATGGGAAGCGATGAATTTCCCAAGCCTGATGTGGAAGGCGCAGTGGCAGCCGCGCGCGAATATGGCGTGGAAATTATTCTGGTCGGCGATGAAGCGTTGATCAAACCTGCGTTAGACCTGCAAAACATAAAAGACCTGCCCATTCGCATTGTCCACGCGCCTGAGATGTTGACCATGAAAGACAAAGGCGAAGGACTTGTGTTGAAGGCGCGCAACAAAGATGCGAAAAATTCAATGGCGGTCGGCATTGATCTGGTCAAGAACGGCGAAGCGGACGCCTTTGTAACCGCAGGGAATACCGGCGCTGGCATGGTCAGCGCGCTGTTCAGATTGGGACGCATTCGCGGCGTGGACCGCCCCGCGCTCGCGCCCATCTTCCCCACCGCGACGGGTTTTTGCGTCGTATTGGACATTGGCGCAAACCCCGATTGCAAACCTGAAAATCTTTTGCAATTCGCCATCATGGGCAGCGTCTACGCGGAGAAAGTGCGCGGCGTAAAAAATCCTAAAGTGGGACTCGTCTCAAACGGCGAAGAAGAAGGCAAAGGCAACGAATTGGTCAAAGCCACAACGCCTTTGTTGAAAGCCGCAAAGTTGAATTATTTTGGAAACGTGGAAGGTAAGGAAGTCATCGGCGGCGCAGTGGATGTGGCTGTGACAGACGGATTCACAGGCAACGTCATGCTGAAGTCATCCGAAGCGGTGGCAAAGTTGATCATTGACAAGATCCGCGAAATCATCAAGAACGGGAATCTGCTAACCAAGATCGGCGGCTTGCTGGTCAAGCCCGCGCTGAGCGCCATCAAAAAAATACTTGATCCCAGCGAACAAGGCGCCGCTCCCCTGCTTGGCGTGAATGGGCTTGTCTTCATCGGTCACGGACGCTCGGATGCGTTTGCAATTAAGAACGCAGTCCGCGTGGCGAAAGAAGCCGTAGACGTGAAAGCGCTAGACGCAATTAAATCCGCAATCAATGAGAGTATAAAATAAAATGAAAATCATCAAAAACGAAAAACTAATTAACCGCAACGGAAAGATTGGACAGTGGACAAGCCTTGCCGCATTGATCGTTCTCGGCGCAGGCATGTACATTTCATTCGCAAAGCCTGAACTATTTTTTTATTCCATCGTTTGTTTGGTGGTCGGGTTCATTATGACACAAGTCGGCATGTACATGGGCGGACGTTGGGGACGTTCTCCGCGCCCCGATGAAAAAATTGACGCGGGACTTAAGGGCTTGCAAAATGAGTTCAATCTATATCATTACTCAACGCCCGTTTCGCATTTACTGGTTGCGCCTTCGGGCGTGTGGATATTGCTGCCTTATCATCAAGGCGGAAAAATCGCCTACGCAAAAAATCGCTGGCGCTTAAGCGGCGGCGGATTCATGCAAGCATACATGCGTATCTTTGGTCAAGAAAATTTAGGTCGCCCCGAACTTGACGCGGAAAGCGAAGTTCAAACTTTGCAAAAATTCTTCAAAAAAAATATGGATGAAGCCAGCGTTCCTGAGATCAAACCGATTCTAGTTTTCACCGACGACAACGTGGAAGTTGAAGTCGGCGACTCGCCCATCGCCGCGATGAAACTAAAACAACTCAAAGAATTTCTGCGTCAAGGCGCAAAGAACCGCGC
>JAVHOY010000341.1:0-1343 GCA_036170295.1 bacterium | reverse complement strand
CGCAAGCGGAATTGCGTCACGCCGATTTTATTGACGAAGCCGATATTGACTCGACTTAAGTTCGCCGCGTACCAATAGTATGCGTCGGCTGTGATTTTATCTTGCGTCGTTGCTGAAATGACTGTTGTGTTGAAGTCAATCAATTCCAGCGCGAGGTTGTAGTTGAACGCTCTGTTTGAAATATTCAATAGCAGATCGCCATGCGTGACGAACGGATTTGTGCCGACCAATCCCTGACGTTTGATTCTCAACTGCGCCGCGCTGACTACCGCCGTATCGGGTATAGACGAAGTGTTGAACGATAGAATGCTTCGGTATTGGCGGTCGCGCGCATCGTCGCCGATGTTGAATGTGGTTGCCAAACCGTTGAGCGCTCCGCCCGCGTTGCTGAATTCGCTGGATTCCAAAATCCAGCCGTCTTGCGCGCCGATTGATTTGAAAGTTTTTACAAGAGGCGAGCTCATCTCGTAGCGCAACATGGCGGCGTCGCCATTGTCGGCGCTGCCAGCCGCAAGAACTTTGCCGTCGGGTTGAATTTCAATTCCCGCGCCGCTGTTGGCAAGGTCGCTGATTATTTTTCCATTATTGCCAAACGTATTGTCAAGCGCACCGTTTTGGTTGTAACGCGCAAGCAATAAATTGCTTGCGCTTGTTGTGGAGCTCGTGCCGACCAACATAATCTTGCCGTCGGCTTGGAGATGAATATCCGCGCCGTATTCTTTCGCGCCGAAATCTGTAATCACAATGCCCGTTCCGCCGAAGGTCGTATCCAACGCGCCGTTGCCGTTGAAACGCGCCAGCGCTAAATCTTCATAGGTGTTGTCAACATAGTTTTCAGTGCTTCCCGCTACGATAATTTTTCCGTCCGCCTGAAGCGCAATCGCGCCGGCGCTGTGTTTGAATTTAGGCAGCGCGGCGGTCACGGTGCCTTGTCCATTTGTGCCAAAATTGGTTTTATCAAACGATCCGTCTGCATTGAGCCGCGCCAGCGAGATTTGCATTTTGCCGTCGTCGTCCATCATGTATCCCGACATGACAATTTTTCCGTCAGGCTGAATGGCGACCGCCCTGCCGTAGTTGTAACGGTTATTTGGGAAATTGGTTTTGTCAATAAGCAGAGTCCCGTTGGCAACGAAGGAATCATCCGGCGTTCCGTTGCTGTTGAAACGCGCGATCACAAAGTTGATGAAGTTGCCTTGATTTGTTTCCGTGCCGACTACAACGATCTTGCCGTCGGGTTGAACGGCAATGTCGCTGCAACTCCAACGCGAACCCCAATAGTCTGAGGGAATAACCGCGATTCCATTTACGCCAAAGGATGTATCCAAATTTGCGCTATTGTA
>JAVHOY010000340.1:0-1348 GCA_036170295.1 bacterium | reverse complement strand
ATTTCCCATACTTTGCGATTAAATGTAAAAAGCGTAATCATGGAAGATGAATTTATGCGATGGGATTTGAGTTCAATTTCCCCTAAACCTGGCGAAGCGATATTGTTTTCAGACAAACCAATCAACTTTTCTAAAGTGTGTCCGATGCCTGTTGAACCTGACCGTTCTGATTTAACCCAATCCATTGATTTTAATTTCGCGAATTCTTTTTCAAATTCATTCAAAGACATTATATCTTTAGACATATTTTTCCTCTTGGTTGCATTATAACCGCAAGCGCAAACAACAAACGCCAACATCACTTAAGATAAAATAGGGAACTATGAAACTAGCCGCCCTTGTACCCATGCGTCACCACAGTCAGCGCGTGCCCGGCAAAAATTATCGTCCGCTGGCGGGCAAACCGCTTTTTCATCACATCCTCGAAACCCTGCTCGCCGTCCCCGAAATTCAAACCGTAATGGTGGACACAGATTCAGAGCCTGTGATGGACAGCCTGCGCCGCGACTTCCCCGCCGTCAAATTGATTCAGCGTCCCGAAAATCTCCGCGCCGACGATGTGCCGATGAACAATATTCTGCTGCACGATACCGCGCAGGTCAGCGCCGATTTTTATCTGCAAACCCATTCTACCAATCCGCTTTTGAAAGCGGAAAGTATCTCGCGCGGAATCAAAACTTTCTTTGATGAATATCCAAAATACGATTCGCTTTTTTCCGTCACACGCTTGCAAACGCGATTGTATTTTCAGGATGGACGCGCCATCAATCACAATCCGTTTGAATTGATTCAAACGCAGGATTTGCCGCCCGTGTATGAAGAAAATTCTTGCATGTATCTTTTCACGCGCGAGAATCTCGTCCGCAAACATCACCGTGTCGGCGATAAGCCGCTCATGTTCGAGATCAGCGCCGACGAAGCCTGGGACATTGACGAAGAATTGGATTTTGAAATCGCAAACTATTTAATGAAGAGAAGAAATGAAACACATTAAAAATATAAACAACGTTTTCGCAAAAATATTTTCATACCCGTGGTACCCGCTTGCCATCAGCGCTTACCCAGCGCTAGCTTTGCTCTCGTCCAATGCGGGGCAGATTCAATTCAGCGCGGGCGTTCGTTCTTTATTGGTATCCGTTCTGTTTGGCGGATTTATTTTTTTTATTCTCTGGCTGTTTTTTCGTCAGGCGCATAAAGCCGCGTTTCTCTCCGCGCTTTGGCTGGGATTGTTCTTCAGTTTTGGTCACGCTTACATGTATCTCAAAACTGAATATCCAAAAACGGATTACACGCTTTGGCTTTTGAGCGGCTGCGGAATTTTATTCGCGCTTGCGTTGTTCTGGGCGAC
>JAVHOY010000339.1:0-1349 GCA_036170295.1 bacterium | reverse complement strand
CGGAAATTGGCGAAATAAATCCCTCACCCCTAACCCCGCTCCCACAGGGAGAGGGAAACTTAACTCCCTTCCCCAATGGGGGAAGGGCTGGGGATGAGGGAGCGTGTGATGCTAGACAGAACATAGCCGCTAGACTAAACTTGCGTCATTCTTTTTCGGGAGGCTCTCTCATGGATCTCAATACCGCAAACGACGCTGTGACTCGCCGCATTCAAGCGCTGACAGATCGCGTCAATTATCTCAAAGCCAACGACTTATATTTTTACAATCAAGCGGTGGAAGAAATTTTGCCCAACAGCATGGTGCGCGTGCATGGACGCGCCATGAGCATGTTCGCTTCGTACAGCTATTTGGGCTTGGTCAATCATCCGCGCATTAACGAAGCCGCAAGAAAAGCGCTGGACAAATTCGGCACAGGCACAAACGGCGTGCGAACTTTGGCGGGGACGCTGACGATTCACAACGAGCTCGAAGAAACCATTTCAAATTTCAAACACGCCGAAGCCGCGATCACTTACTCGTCGGGTTACGCAACCAACTTGAGCGTCGTCTCCACATTGATGGGACGCGGCGATTACGTCTTCTCGGATAAGATCAATCACGCTTCCATCGTGGACGGCTGTTTGATGTCGGGCGCGGAGTTTCGCCGCTTCCGTCACAACGACATGGCGCATCTCGAAGGTTTGCTCAAAAACGCGCCTGCGGACGTCGCTAAGATGGTTGTCGCGGACGCGGTCTTCAGCATGGACGGCGATATTGTTGATTTCCCCAAAATGGTAGAACTGTGCAAAAAATATAACGCCTGGCTGATGATTGACGAAGCGCATTCCGTAGGCGTGCTTGGCAAAACTGGCACGGGCATTGAGGAACACTTCAATATGTACGGCGCGATTGACATTAAAATGGGAACGCTCAGCAAAACCATTCCTTCGGTCGGCGGATACGTCGCCGCGAAAAAAGAAATTATCAATTATCTGCGTCACGCCAGCCGCGCTTATATTTTCTCCGCCGCGCTGCCGCCCGCGCAAGCCGCCGCCGCCAACGAAGCCTTCAAAGTGATTTTGGACGAACCTTGGCGCATCGAGCAGTTGAACAAAAACACGCAGCAATTCATCGGCGGATTGAAAAGCATGGGCTTCGACACTCTGCTGACCGAAACCGCAGTTGTTCCAATTTTATGCGGCGAAGACGATATGGCTTTTGCCATGACGCGCGAAGCGCAACACAACGATATTTTTATTCTGCCCGTTGTTTCGCCCGCAGTGGAAGAAGGACGCGCGCGCTTAAGAGCCACCGTCACCGCCACGCACGAACCCAGCGAGATCGCCCGCGCTATGGAAGTCATCGGC
>JAVHOY010000338.1:0-1360 GCA_036170295.1 bacterium | reverse complement strand
AGCCAAAATATATTCTATCTCGCGGCTGCAAGCAATGAGTATAATTCATAAATCTTATGAAAATTCTCTTCGTGGCTGACAGCCGTTCCCCCATTTCTCAAAACTGGATTCGTTATTTTGTCGAGCGCGGCGACGAAGTTTATCTTGCGTCCACGTTTCAAGGCGAGATAGGATTTCCGCTCGCCAAAGTTGAGTTTACGCCCGTAGCCTTCAGCGCCGTCAAGCGGATTCAACCGCCAAGCGGCGCGGCTTCGCTGAACGTCGGACTGCGTACTCGCATCCGTCAATGGATCGGACCGTTGACAATTCCCCGCTCCGCGAAAAAATTACGCGCCTTCATTCAAGAAGTCCAGCCTGATTTAATCCACGCGCTGAGAGTTCCCTATGAAGGCATGTTAGCCGCAAGCGCGAATATAAAAATTCCGCTGATCGTTTCCGTTTGGGGCAACGACTTCACGCTCCACGCGCCGTCCACGCCGTTGATGAGTTATTACACGCGCAAAACCATGCGAGCCGTCAGCGCGCTGCACGCCGATTGCAACCGCGATATTCGTCTCGCCGCGAAATGGGGATTTGATGCGAGCAAGCCAACGCTGGTCGCGCCGGGCAATGGCGGAATCCGCCGCGCTGTTTTTTATCCGCCCGCTGAGTTGGTGAAAGAACCCATCATCGTCAATCCGCGCGGATTTCGCGCTTATGTGCGGAATGATGCATTCTTCAAAGCGATTCCGCTGGTTCTAGCCAAACGCCCCGACGCAAAATTTATCTGCGCCTCCATGCAAGGCGAAGCGCAGGCGCTTCAATGGATCAAAGAATTAAATATTGAACACGCCGTCACATTAAACCCGCCCGTCTCGCATAATGAAATGGCGGAGATTTTTCGCCGCGCGCAAATTATCGTCTCGCCAAGCATTCACGACGGCACGCCGAACTCGCTGCTCGAAGGCATGGCGTGCGGATGCTTCCCCATCGCGGGCGATCTCGAATCCATCCGCGAGTGGATCACACACGCGCATAACGGCTTGCTCGTCAATGCCAACGATCCGCAATCCATCGCCGACGCGATTCTGCTGGGCATTGAAAGAGAAGACCTGCGGCGCGAAGCGGCAGGTCTCAACGCTGAAATTATTTCCGCGCGCGCGGAGTATGAAAATAATATGATGTTGGTTGGGGAGTTTTATGAAAAGGTAATTGGTAAGCAGTAATTCACGCCCTCACTCTAGCCGCCTCGCGTCCCATTGGAAGAGAAGATTAACTCCCTTCCCCCAACGGGGAAGGGCTGGGGATGAGGGAAAACTCTGCGTAACATCAGCGAATAATTTAGACATTGATAAGATTTGCCGGATAATGAATTGCCCGC
>JAVHOY010000337.1:0-1378 GCA_036170295.1 bacterium | reverse complement strand
GCGGACAGACGGTTGAGCCTGCCGGGAGCCATGATGACCCCGCACCCGCGCGCAACATCCCAACGCTTTTGCAGTTGGCGACTGACCGCCAGCGTCTCTGCCGAAGCAGGTCTGTGACCGTAAAGCCTTTCCTCGATCACAGCCGCTGAGACTCCGTCCGCGTCAATCTTTATGTCTTCCAAAATTTCGCGGATGATATCTAATCCGTTACCGCCGCTCTTGAGACGATCAAGCGGATTGTGTACTCCAAGGGCTGAGTTCGGCTGACATAACTCCGGGAAGTCACGCGCCAACTGCTCGATAAACATAGGCAAGTCAGCGCATGAACGGCTCGTCACGCAGCCAACGCTTTCAACAAGCGCTCTCATTCGGCTCTCGTCCATTTTGCGATTGCGCTTGATCAACGCATAAGGCGCGTTGAACGAGACGCGCGGATCCACGCAAAAGCGTCCGAAGAGCAACGCGCTTGCGGCGGCTTCCAAAAAAGTATGCGCTTCCTTGTAGCCTTTTTCATAATCCAATTTGTGAGCGCCGCGAATCACGCCGCGCACTTCTTCAAGCGGCGCGGCGAAGAGCGGAAAAATAATGGGAACGCAATGTTCAAGATGCACATCCAAAATAATATTCAGGATGTCGTGCTGGATGCCGGTTTTCTGCTCCACTGTCGTAATAGCCTTGAGCGGTTGAAGCCAGTGACCGACTTCGTGCGCGAGCAGACCGATAAAGACTTGCATCTTCTCGCCCAATTTAATCCCAAGGAATTCTTCGGGCAGGCGGATCCATGTTTTTCCATCGGTGGAAGCCGTATCGTCTTTTGCGATGATCAGACGCGGGGAAAGAAACGCGGCGAGATCTCCGAGCAACGCGCTGGAGATCAAATTCAAGATCGCTTGTAACTCGTTCATGACTTCGCTCCGAGGTTGCCAAGCAAGGTCTCGAAGCCTTTCGCCGCGGCGGGATCAAGCGCCATCAAGCGCTTGTTGTAACGCGCAAGGATGGCGGGATCGTCAGCGCTTTGCGCGCGGGCGAGTTCGCCGTACTCGATCGGCAGCGGAAGCGAACCGTCAGCGGTTCCCTTCCAACTCAGATCAATCGCGGCGCGCATCTTCTGTGAGAAGAGCCCCGCGACATTTTTCTCGAAGCCCACCATGATCGGCACCGTGCGCCGCACCAAAGCGGGGTCGGGGACATTGCCCCAAGGATTGGCAGCCAGCACAATGGAGACTGTTTCGGCGGGCGCCCATTCGTCGCCCCAAAAGGGAGCGGACGTGGCGCGGATCGCGCCGTCATGCGCGACGCCCATCACGCGCGTGATCTCTGCGGGGATGGGCAGCAGCAGCCGCATGAGCGACTCCTGCGCGCGCGAGTTGTAGCGCAG
>JAVHOY010000336.1:0-6165 GCA_036170295.1 bacterium | reverse complement strand
GAATTCAAAATCACAGGCTCGCCATCTTTTCCCTTGATAACCATCGTAGACGAGCCGCCGCCGTCTAAACTCATCGCATAGAACGCGCCTAAATCTTTCAGCAACTCCGCCAATTCTTGAAAGGTTGCGCCTTCGCTGTAAAACGGCTGCCTGCCGTCTACAACCACCAGATAAACCCAGCGACCATTTTGGTTGAAGCCAATCGCCGTGCGCGGATCAGTTTTGGAGTCGTCCAGCCCCGCGATAATTTCTCCGCCTTGAATCAACATGCGGTCGCCAGAGATGGCGTGAAAGACTTTGTTCGGGATATGATTGAACGTCAGTTCGTTTTTGCGGCTGATATAAAGCGTCGGCTCAAGCGTTGGGTTTTGCAAACCGTCCGCGTAGATTTTTCCGCGCGAAGCCGCGAAGCCATTCGGCGTAACGGGATCGCCCACATGCGGATAATAATCGGCGGGACCGCGCGAGCGCCAAGGGGTGAATCCATCGCCGTTGATCGCCAACGTCAAATCAAACTCGCGCAAAAACTGAGACGTTGTCCGCGCTTTGACGGAGCCGCCTTCTACCTTATCCGGCGGCGTGACAAAAAAATATAATCCTTCCGTTTTTTTATCAATGATTAAAACGTGCGCGATCATCGAGTGCGGAAAATAAGTCGCTATGCGCCGATAGGTCACGCCGTTCGTGATCTTTTCTTTAATCGGCACAGGCGCGGGGCGTCCGCTGACGAGATAGAAGTAAGAGCCGCTTAAAGAAACAAGAGCGAATATAACGATCAGCAAAATTTTGTAAGTTGTTTTGAATTGCATGGGTTGATTGTAACCAGAAAAGGCGAAGGGAAATAAAAAAGCGCCTGTCTTATATCAAGGCAGGCGCTGTACGTTTTATTTACGCATGAACAATTACATGACCGCGCTCGCGAAAAACATAAACCAAACGACGCGGCAAATTGGCGTCAATTAGAAAATTCATGCGAGAGCCAGACTTATTCTTTTAACTTGACTCAAGCGCGCGGCATAAAGAAAAACTGCCTGAATATCGGCTCGTTCAAGGTCTTCATAATCGGAAAGTATTTCTTCAATGGACATTCCTGAACTAAGGGTTTCCAATAGCCACTCAACAGAGTAGCGCAATCCGCGAATTGAGGGTTTACCAAAAGCCATTTTAGGATTTATGGTGATTCGGCTAAGAAGTTCCTGATCGTTCATTTTGAATCTCCTGATTTAATTGCCGCTCTATTTACGCAGTCTCTTCTTCCGCCTTGCGCATGGACTGGAACGACTGGATCGCCACTTCTAACATGAAAAGATCGGGTGCGCGCGTGGTGAGGTGTTGCAACGCGAGGTTGGGTTTGATCAACATCCGCACAAAGCGGTTATCCAAATGATTTGCCGTCCAGCGCGTATATTCAAGCGCGATGCCCGCGAGGATGGGGATGAATAAAATGCGCGTGGCAAGCCGCCAAAAAATGGACATCGGTCCCAGCGCGGTGAAAATCAAAATGGAAAGCAAAACTAAAGTGAGCAGGAAAGCCGTTCCGCAGCGCGCATGTTCAATGGGATAGTTCGCCACTACTTCAGGAGTCAACTCCGCGCCAGATTCAAACGCGTTGATGGTTTTATGTTCCGCGCCGTGATACATAAAGAGGCGATGCACATCAGGCATGAAACCAATCGCCCAGATATAGCCGATCAACAAAAGCAAACGCACAACGCCTTCAAGCAAGTTATTCAGCCACGCGCTCCAACCAAGATAATGTTCGGCGAGTCCGCCAATGCCGGCGGGCAGCAGGAAGAAGAGTCCGATTCCAAACGTGAGCGATATTCCCATCGTCAGGTAAAGCGCGGGACCTTCCAGTTTTTCATCTTCGCCAGTTTGCGTATTTGCGGAAAGAGTCAACGCGCGCATTCCTAATCCAAGCGCGTCCCATAATAAAATGGATCCGCGCAAAAAGGGAATCTTGGTAATGCCCGAACGATAAAGGTTAATTAATTTTTCTGTGTGGACAACGATCTTGCCGTCCGGCGCGCGCATGGCGATGGCGTAGGCTTTTTGTCCGCGCATCATCACGCCTTCGATAACCGCTTGTCCGCCGTAAGTGATAATTCTATCTTCCATAATTTTCCTTAAATAATTTAACGGAGTCGAAAGTCTCCTGACTTTCGACCTTTGACTCCAACGACAGAGTCGTTGGAGTCCGAGTTGTTACTTCATATTGAAAAAGAAATGAATGAATGAGTCTATGTTTTTAGACCATGTCGGCAGGTGCATCCGCTCATTGGGCGAATGGATATTGTCGTCGGGCAAACTGCCGCCAACGAGACCCGATTCCACGCCGCAGATATTTTGAAGCATGGCAACCACGCCAATCGAACCGCCTTCGCGGCGATACAAAGGCTTTTTGCCCCACACGCTTTCCATCGCGGCGGCAAGCGCGCGAATGCCGTTGGTGTTCACATCCGTAATTGCCCACGGGCTGTCGTGCAAATCTTTGACTTCCCATGTGATTGTTTTGGGCGCGTGTTCTTCCATAAACTTTATCAACTGCCGCTGCACTTCCGCAGGGTTTTGATCTGGCACGAGGCGGCAGGAAATTTTCGCCATTGCCTTCGCGGGTAAAACCGTCTTCGCGCCCGCGCCCGTCCAACCGGAGAGCAAGCCGTTCACTTCAAGCGTGGGGCGCGCGCCTGTGCGTAATGCGGGCGTGTATTCTTTCTCGCCCCACAGCGCGGGAGCGCCCGTCTGCTGCAAATAACTTTCGGCGGTTGTCGGCAGTTTCGCGGTTTCTTCGCGTTCTTTATCGGTAACAGGTCGAACAGAGTCGTAGAAGTTTGGCAGCGTGATCGTGCCGTTCGCGTCGTGCATCGCGGCGATCAATTCGGTCAGCGCTTGCGCGGGATTATGCACCGTGCCGCCGAACAGCCCTGAATGTAAATCTTGCGCGGGACCATTGACGTGGATTTCAAAGTAAGCCAGTCCGCGCAGACCAAATGTGATGGTCGGCTCGTCGGCGGAAATCGCGCCCGCGTCGGGGTTCAAACAAAAATCGGCTTTGAGCATGTCGGCATGTTTGTGCAAAAATGATTCCATATTTTGCGAGCCGACTTCTTCTTCGCCTTCAAGTAAAAATTTCAAGTTGATGGGAAAATCGCCGGTCTTCATCACCGCTTCCACCGCGTTGATCGTCGCCATCATTTGCCCTTTCATATCCGATGTGCCGCGCGCAAAAATATAATCGCCTTTCACGGTCGCATCAAAAGGCGGCGTATCCCATAACTCAATTGGGTCAATGGGCTGCACGTCGTAGTGACCATAAATCAACACGGTGGGCGCGTTGGGCTTCTTCAAAAAATCGCCGTACACAATCGGATGTCCGCCGGTGTCCATCAGGCTTACGTTTTCAATTCCGATTTTTCGCAAATGCGCCGCTGCCCACTCTGCGGCTTTGACCAATTGCGGCTTGAAATCATCGTCCGTCGAAATGGATTCGATCTTAACGAACTCGATTAATTCTTTGATAAATCGTTCGCGGTTTGCGTGGGCGTATTCAATCGCTTTGTTTGTGTCTGACATAGTTACTCCTTCAATGTTCCAAATAAATACCAAAACGTTTCGCGCGAAAAGTTTTGCGCGCATTCTTCTTCCCAAATAAATTTACCTTCAACAAAAACGCTTTTCAACAACGCATCTGATTCGTCCGCAACTTGACCCAGCAAACTGAGCATGGCGCGTTGGCGAATGTTTTGAGAATATAACCGCGCTCCCGATTTTGGATCATCGCGGTACTCAGCGAGATAATCCATCCACAACGCGATTCGTGATTTGACTTCGCGATTTGATTTTACATCCCAAGCGGAGCGCCATTTCAAACGAATCGCGTCCGCTTGCGCGCGAAACGACTCGCCCTTCGCGCCTGTCCGCGCAAGCGCCAATAAAATTCCTCCCAAAGTTAACTGCGGAAGTCCCGCGCCCATTGGATAATACAGTTGCGGTGAGAGCAAATAAGTTTCCAATTCAGGAACGGCTGCGGAAAGATAGTCAATGTCGGTTTGGATGTTCATTATTTAGAAGCGACATAAATGTCGCGGCACAAAATTTACGGCGCGGGAGTTTTCTCCAGCGTGCGGCGCGTGACGAGATACCACTGCGAGATCAACGCCAAGCGGTCGCTTGTATCATACATCGGCGCCACTTGCACGCCTTGCACTTGCGAATCTACGCCGAAGGAATAAACGGGATAATACAAAGGCAGCGACGGCATTTCTTTTGCGAAGACCACTTGAAAGTTGCGATACAACCGCGCGCGAGAATCAAAATCAGATTGAGTGCGCGCGGTTTCAAGGAATTCGCTGGCGGTGCGATTATCCCATTGCGAATAATTCTGTCCGCCGGTGGCTTCGGATTGATGCCAGAAAAGATACGGGTCAGGGTCGGGCGTTCGCGCGGTGTTCA
The DNA here is from genome assembly GCA_036170295.1 of bacterium. Classification (GTDB taxonomy): domain Bacteria; phylum Chloroflexota; class Anaerolineae; order Anaerolineales; family Villigracilaceae; genus Villigracilis. The sequence continues at coordinate 1,713 of JAVHOY010000336.1, read as the reverse complement.
AATCCGCGAGGGCGGCTTGATAGTTGCGCGTGGAAAGAAAATCGTTGACGAGCGAATCGTAGGGAACAGATTGCAATTCCGCTTTTACGCCGATCAGCGCCCAGTTGGCTTGAATGGCTTGCGCGATTTTTGTGTGGACTTCGTCGTTTGGATGAACCAGCGTGAAGGTCAAAAATTCGCCGTCCTTCGCGCGGACTTCGCCGCCGCCTGCGGGAATCACATAGCCCGCGTCTTTCAGCAAAGCCATCGCCGCGTCGGGGTCGTAATCAAAATGTTGAATCTGATCGTAATACGCCCACGAGCCGGTCAAGATGGGTCCGTCCGCGACGATTGCTTGTCCCTGCATCATGCGCGAGACAATGACGTTGCGATTTATGCCGAGCAAAAGCGCTTGACGAATTTTTTGAGTTTGAAAAAAAGAGACGCTGGGATTGTTAAGATTTAAGAAGACCAATCCCAATTGCGGCAAACGGCTGGAGTAAACGGACAAGGAACTCTGCGCCAACGCTTTCTGCAAAACGTCGTTGGTCAAACGACTCACGCCGAGAACTTCACCCTGTTGATATGCGTCCAGCGCGGATGCGGAATCGGGATAGTAGCGAAAAACGATCTGGTCAATATAGGCGCGCGGCAAATAATATTTTTCGTTTGCAACGAGCGTCACGCCCGTGATCTGTCCGCCGTTGGCTGTGACGCTTTCAAATTTATAAGGTCCAGTTCCAATGGGATGCAAATTAAATTCCGCGTTGGCGAGTTGATCCGCGGGGACGTTGGCGAGCAAATGTTTTGGCAAAACGCCAAAAGTAGCGTAATCTAAAAACGGCGCGAAGGGTTCGGGCAATTTAATCTGGAAAGTTTTATCGTCCAGCTTCTTAACTTCGACCTGCGACCACATATTTTTTACATCTTGCGGAAAAAGCGAACCTGCGCTCTTAATCATTTCGATGGTAAACAAAACATCGTCGGCGGTGACAGGTTCGCCGTCGTGCCAAAGCGCGTTGGGGCGTATCGAAAAATTGTACTCTGTCCCGTCGGATGAAGTCCCCCACGATTCAGCCAGATCGGGTTGCGGCAGTCCGCGCGAATCGAATCGAATCAAGCCGCTAAAAATCAGGCGGTTGACGTCGCGGTCTGCGGAGTTGTTCCAATCCAACATGGGATTGAGTCTGCCCAGCGAGCCGACCAGCGCTTCGGTATAGATTCCGCCGGTTGCGGCTTGGGGTAAAAAGGGAGCGTTTACCGGTTGTTGGCTCAGCAACAGCAAAGCGACGATCACGACCGTGACCGCGACCACCAGAATTTGCCAGCGTAATTTTTTCATAGTTTGAAAATAAAGAAAGCCGCCGCGCCCCGCTTTAGGGCATGGCGGCGGCTTTTATAGGCTTGCGATTCCTAACGCGCAACGAGGATGACAGCGATCACCAGCCCAAAAAAGATCGCGCTAAGCGCAATCGTCACCCAAAAAAGGATGCGTTCAATTCCGCGCCGAGCGGTGAAAACGCCGCCTGTATCCGCGCCGGTCAAACCGCCAAGCCCTGCTCCCTTGCTTTGCAGGATGACGCCGAGGATTAAACCTACCGAGGTTATAATCAGAGCAATATCTAAAAACCTAGCCATATAATGTGCCTCCTTAAAATTAAGCGGTGAGATTATAACTGTTCAAGAAGCGAATCGTCAACCAATATATGTCATTGCGGGCGTTAGCGAAGCAAT
>JAVHOY010000335.1:0-1384 GCA_036170295.1 bacterium | reverse complement strand
GATTCGTTTTCGAGTTTGGCAAAGTACACAGATTCAACGCCTGCATTTTTAGCGCGAACAAGTCCGTAAGCGTCCGCTTTGTTGCTAATAACGGATGCAACTTTGGCGTTTAGTTCGCCTGACGCACAGGCATCGAGGAGCGCTTGCAAATTAGATCCATTGCCAGAAATCAAAATAACAAGTCGAGAAGGGGGCATAGTTATCAGTTGGCAGTTGATTAATGATGAAAGAGGCGGACGCCAGAGAAGGTCATGGTCATGCCATATTCATCACAGGCGGCAATGACGTCCGCGTCACGATTGGAGCCGCCGGGTTGCAAAACATATTTCACGCCGCTTTTGGCTGCACGATCAATGGAGTCGCGGAAGGGGAAGAACGCATCGGAGCCAAGCGTTATATCGGACATATCATCCAGCCATGCGCGTCTTTCTTCGGTTGAGAGTTGGCGCGGAATTTCAGTGAAGATATTTTTCCAATTGGCTTTTTCCGCGTCGGTAACGTCGGGCTGTAAAAATTGATCAATGGCGTTGTCGCGGTCGGGACGTTTTATATCGGATTTGAAGGGAAGAGTCAAAACGAATGGATGCTGACGCAAGCGCCACAAGTCCGCTTTGGCGCCCGCGAGGCGAACGCAATGCACACGCGATTGCTGTCCCGCGCCAACGCCGATGGTTTGTCCATCCGATACAAAACAGACGGAATTGGACTGAGTGTACTTGAGCGTAATCCACGCAATCAACATATCGCGCACGGCGAATTCGGGCAAGTCTTTTTTCTGCGTGACGATATTGAAAAAATCGGACGCGGCGACGGAACGATCATGATGACGTTGTTCAAATGTGACGCCAAACACATCGCGGGTTTCTAAAACGGACGGCTCATAGGCAGGGTCAATTTGGATGACCGCATATTTACCTTGTTTTTTCTTTTTGAGAATTTCCAGCGCGGCGGAATCATACGCGGGAGCAATGACGCCGTCAGACACTTCGCGGCTGATGAGTTTGGCAACGGATACATCCACCGTATCGGAGAGCGCGATGAAATCGCCAAAGGAAGACATACGATCCACGCCGCGCGCGCGGGCATAAGCAACAGCAAGCGGAGAAAGTTCGAGGTCATCCACAAAATAAATTTTTTTGAGGATATCGGACAGCGGAGTCGCAACGGCGGCGCCCGATGGGCTGACGTGTTTGAACGACGCGGCGGCTGGCAAGTTTGTCGCGGCTTTCAACTCGCGGACTAATTGCCATGAATTCAGCGCGTCGAGCAAATTAATATAGCCGGGCGCGCCATTGAGAACGGCAATGGGCAGCGCTTCGCCTGATTTCATGAAGACGCGCGCGGGGGCTTGCTGGGGGTTTGCTCCATAACGGAGAGGGAGAGA
>JAVHOY010000334.1:1449-6199 GCA_036170295.1 bacterium | reverse complement strand
AGAGGCAAAGTTTTAACTGTGTCGGCTACTTTTTTGTCATCAAACTAGCCGCGCCTTTTCCAATCAGTGAAAATCCGAACTGCAAGCTTTTTTCGGCGGTTGCTTCATCAAGACCTGTCTTCAAGGCGATTTCTTTTATCATACCGCTGTTGCGCAGTAGATTCGGATCAATTTGCCCCGAGCTAATCTGTCCAAGCATATCTTCCAAATTGAAAGTATTTGAATCGCGTCCCGAGGCGGGGTGGTGCGCGAGCAACTTATGCGCCGCAAAAGAAACTACGATCATCGCGATTTCAGGCGAGATTTTTGCTTTCTTGGCAAGCGGCGCAATATAGGGTTGCAACATCAGCATGATCGGATCGCTTGCCGCGCCTTGTCCGCTGCCCATGATTCCTTCCAGCGCGCCCATGAGACCGCTTACTCCGCTTGCCTGCGGTTGTTGTTGACCTGTTGCGTTTTGCGGCTTTTGCATCGCGCCCATCAATCCGCCAGCGATGCCCATTACGTCGGACATATCCACGCCGTCGGATAAATTTACTCCGCCTTGCGCTTGTCCGCCGCCCAGCAAACTGCCGACTAAACTTGTCATCGGATCTGCAGCCGAATTTTGCGCGGCGCTTCCCTGCTGACGCGAGCTAACGAGCGCTTTAAGAATATCTTCCATGTTTATTTCTCCTTGTTGTAAGTTAAACAAAAACGCGACGCTTGCGCGTCGCTTTTTTTTGCGCGGCTTATTCCGAATTTTTGCTTTCCACAGGTTTGCTTTCCGCAGATTTGCTTTCTTTGGCGGCGGATTCTTTTTCTTTCTTCTCCGCTTTCTTCAAGTTGGATGTGTCTCCCGAAGGCGACTTATTATCTGTAGCGTAAAACCCCGATCCCTTAAAAATGATCTTGGTGGGCGTGATGACTTTCTTCAACGCTTTTTTACGACATTCGGGGCAAGTCTTCAACGGCGCGTCGGTGAAACTTTGATGACGCTCAAATTGAACTCCGCATGATTCGCAACGATAGGTATAAACTGGCATACTTTTTTCTCCTTACTTTCTTAACGACACAGTCATTATAGCGTGTACAACATAGCGCCGCAAGCCTTTAGATGCGGCGTGTTATAATTTTCTAACATAAAACTTAAGACCTGACAGGTTTGTAAAACCTATCAGGTCTGTTGCGGAGACTCCATGCTAAAAATTGAGATCACTTATTGCGCGGTTTGACATTACACCAGTCGAGCCGTGAGCTTGACGGGCGAATTGATGAAAAACTTTGAACATGTGATTGAATCTGTAACGCTGATTCCTTCCGAAGGCGGCAGGTTTGAAGTCGCGGTGAACGGGGAGTTGATCTTTTCCAAACTCCAGATCAATCGTCATCCAGAACAAGGCGAGATTATTAATCTAATCTCAAAAATAGTTGAATAAGTAGATCGTCATTCTGAGCGTAGCGAAGAATCCCTAATGAGAAACAGAGACCCTTCGCTACCGCTCAGGGTGACAAAAAACGTAACGCGAGGATTTTAGAATGGCAAAAAAAGGCAGAGTATTTTCGGGCGCGCGCCCCACAGGTCGCCAGCATCTTGGCAATTATTTAGGCGCCATCAAAAATTACGTCGCGATGCAAAATGACTACGATTGTATTTACTGTATTGTGGACGTTCACGCGCTGACCACTGTTGAAACTACGCAAGACCTCAAATTGAATACTTTTGAAATGGCGCTGGATTGGCTCGCAGCGGGAATTCGTCCCGAAGAGTCAATCGTGTTTGTGCAGTCGCATGTGCCGCAAGTGATGGAATTGCATACCTATCTTTCGATGGTGACGCAAATCGGCAAGTTGACCGACCTGCCAACCTTCAAAGAAAAAATTCGCCAGCAGCCTGACAATGTCAATTACGGACTGCTCGGCTATCCTGTGCTGATGACCGCCGACATTGTGCTGTATAAAACGGATATCGTCCCCGTTGGCATTGATCAAGCGCCGCACATTGAATTCGCGCGCGAGATCGTGCGCTCGTTCAATTATCGTTATGGAACAAAAGTTTTGATCGAACCGCAAGTGAAACATACCGAAGTGTTGAAAGTTCTTGGCATTGACGGCAAAGACAAAATGGGCAAGAGTTTGAATAACCACATCGAGCTCGCGCTCACGCCCGAAGAAACCGTCAAGCGCGTGCGCGAAATGGTCACCGACCCGGCGCGCCAGCGCAAGACTGACGCGGGCAATCCCGATATTTGCAACGTGTTCACTATGCACAAAATTTTCTCCGCGCCAGAAGAAGTGGACATGATCAACGTCGAGTGTCGCCGCGCGGGAATCGGCTGTGTGGATTGCAAATTGCGTCTCGCCGCTAACCTTAACAAAAATCTCGAACCCTTCCGCGCCAAACGCGCCGAGCTCGCCGCCAATCCAAATTACATTCAAGACGTGTTGCATGACGGCGGAAACCGCGCGCGCGCCATCGCCGAGCGGACGATGGCGGAAGTGCGCGAGGCGATGCGACTTCCGTAAAAATTTAATTAGTAATTGGTAATTTTCCAATTGCTAATTGTCAATTACATTTTCCTAATGCGCCTATTAATCCAGCGCGTTTCCCGCGCCAGCGTCATCGTCAACAACGAGACCATTTCCAAAATTGGAAACGGTCTTTTGATTCTCTTAGGCGTCGGTCACGGCGACGGCGAAGAGCAAGCGAAATTTCTCGCGGAAAAAACCGCCAACCTGCGAATCTTTGAAGACGCGCAAGGCAAAACCAATCTCTCCATTCTCGACGTCAAAGGCGAAGCCATCGTCGTCTCGCAATTCACTTTATACGCCGACGCGCGCAAGGGTCGCCGCCCGTCATTCACCGATGCGGCGTTGCCTGAAATTGCAGAACCGTTAGTGAATCGATTTATCGAATTATTACGCAGTCGCGGCGTCCCAACTCAAGCGGGGAAATTTGGCGCGCACATGCAAGTGGAAATTCTCAACAACGGTCCCGTCACAATCTGGCTGGAGAAATAACATGTTCGCTTCTGATCGAAAAATAAAAATCCTGCTCGCCTTGATTTTCCTTGTCTATGCGGTTGCGCGCATAACTTCAAACCTGCCCGCGCTTTCCCATCCGCGCGTTATATTGGATACAACCGACTATCTCAGAATCTCGCGTCAGCCCGTATTCGATATTAAATTTTGGGGCGATAACCGTCCGTTTGTATTTTCGCTTTTATTGAAAGTCGCAAAACAAGACTTGCCGTTAACCTCCGCGTTGCAGCTTGGATTTTCGATCGTCGCCTGGGGAGCGCTTGCCTTTTTCAGCGCCGACGCCATGCGGAATATTTATCTAAAGCCTTTATCTTTCAGCGTCATCCTTGCCCTGAGTCTCGTGCGTCATCTCGCAAGTTGGGATTATATGATGATGACCGAGTCGCTCTCAATCTCTTGGTTTGTTCTTTTCCTCGCGTTGGGAATATGGCTCACTCATGGCTGGCGCTGGGAGAAAGTTCTTGCCTTGTGCGCTGCCGGATTTTTTCTTGCGTTCACGCGAGATACGAACGCCTATCTTTTACTCATGCTGGCGGGGATGTTAACGCTCGCGATTCTTTTCCGTTGGACAAAACCTCGCGCGCTGATGCTTGTCGCCGCTTTTTTATTGACGTTCTTCCTGAGCAACTACACATCCAACATTGGCGAGCGTTGGGTTTATCCATTAAGTAATGTGATTGGAAGCCGCATCCTTCCAAACGCTGGAGCGTTGAAATATTTCCAGTCTTGCGGCTTGCCCTTCACGCCTTATCTAAACTCTCTAACAACGACTTACGCAAACGGTCAACGCCGCGTCGCTCTTTTCAACGACCCGAACATGAACGAATATATCGCCTGGCTTAGAGCGCACGGCAAAAATTGCTATATGCGATGGCTATTGTTTAACCCAATTCGCAGCGCGGGAGAAGCGCTGAATCAATTTCAGGAATTAGTTGCCTTTGATAAATTGCAGACATTTTTTGCGAGGCGCTACAATCCCAGCCTTCCTTGGTTCGCGGAGATTTTCTTATACCCCGCGAAATTTATTGTCCCGTTATGGATCGCTCTTACAACGATCTCCTTGTTCGCCATTTGGAAACGCGCCTGGCGTCAAAATCCATTATGGGGAATTTATATTCTGCTCTGCCTGCCCATTCTGCCGCACCTCTTCATCGCGTGGCATGGCGACGCGCTGGCGGTAGAACGTCACGCCTTGCCGCTCGGCTTGCAACTGGCATTATGCTTTTGGGTAATCGTATTTTTGCTTCTTGATCAATTCGCTTCGCGCTGGCAAACCCGCAAGATGGAATCATATGTTCGACGCTAATCGAAGAACAACAATCCTGTTCGCCTTTATATTTTTGCTGTATGCCATAGCGCGCATCACGCTCAATCTGCCTGCGCTTTCCAAGCCGCGCGAGCTTGCCGACACCGAAGCCTATCTGCGCATTTCAAAAGCGCCGATCAGCGACATAAAATTTTGGGGCGATGCGCGTCCCTTTGCTTTTCCGCTGCTCTTAAAAATTTCGCAACAGGATGTCTCAACCGCAGCGACTCTCCATCTCGGATTTTCGATCCTCGCGTGGAGCTTTCTCGCCTTGACCATTTCCGCGTCGCTGCGCCCTTCAAGTTTGTCGCTATTCTCCTTCACGCTGATCCTCGCCCTAAGTCTGGTTCGCCGCCTCGCCAGCTGGGATTATGTGATGATGACCGAATCGCTTTCGATTTCATGGTTCGTCTTATTTCTCGC
>JAVHOY010000334.1:0-1349 GCA_036170295.1 bacterium | reverse complement strand
CTAATTATCGTCGCGTTTTTTCTCGCCTTCACCCGCGACACAAACGCCTATCTTTTACTCATGCTCGCCGGCATGTTAACGCTCGCTGTAATTTTTCGCTGGATAAACCCGCGCTCATTAATTCTTGTTTTCGCCTTTCTCTTTATATTTCTGCTCAATAACTACACATCCAATCTCGGCGGACGTTGGGTCTTTCCGCTGAATAATATCATTGGCAAACGCATCCTCACCGACAGCGCCGCCTTGACATATTTTGAATCCTGCGGAATGCCCGTTACGCCCGAATTGCTCGCGCTCGAAGATTCCTTCGCCAACGGACAAGACCGCGCTTTCTATGAATCTCCCGCGCTGGAAAGCTATCGCGTCTGGCTTTTTGAAAGCGGAAAATCTTGTTATATGAAATGGCTGTTCGCTCATCCAATTCAAAACGCCGCCGATGCGCTGACTCAATTTCAAGCGCTGATTCGTTTTGACAAGTTGGACTCTTTCTTCGCGCGCAAATATGATCCCATCCTTCCATACTATGTCGAGCCTTTTATTTATCCCATAAAATTTATTCTCCCGTTATGGATTCTTCTTACGAGCGTCGCCTTGCTCGCTGTTTGGAAACGCGCGTGGAATCAAAATCCGCTATGGGGAATTTATATATTGCTCTGTCTGCCGATCTTGCCGCACCTGTTCATTGTCTGGCACGGAGACGCGATGGCGCCCGAACGTCACGCGCTATCCGTTGGCTTACAAGTTGCGCTGTGCTTTTGGCTAATGATATTTTTATGTAGCGCGACATTTATATCGCACAAGGAAAATCGAAATGGATAAAAAACCAAACGCTTTTCAAAAAACGCTTCACCGCTTTTTAATGCTGCGCCCCGTCTCTGCATTTTTATCTTTTGCGCTTCATCATTTGGATAAGACAATGTTGAACATTACGAAAGGCAAACATACCGTTTCTGAAATTGTCGGCTTGCCTATTATTCAACTCACCACCGTCGGCGCGAAGAGCGGACAGCCGCGCGTCATGCCGCTGGTGAGTTTATTTGACGGCGAGAAAATCGCGATCATCGGCTCAAATTTTGGCGGGAAACATAACCCCGGTTGGTATTACAACCTCAAGGCGCAACCAAAATGCACTGTGGAAGTAAACGGTCGCGCGGCGGAATATATCGCCCGTCAAGCGGAAGGCGCGGAGCGCGAAAAATATTGGGACATGGCGGTCTCTTATTACAAAGGCTATGATCTTTATAAAATCCGCGCCGCGCATCGCGTAATCCCAGTGATGGTTTTAGAACCCGCAGCGCTTCTCAACGCGAATTTGCCTTAAGCGCAGTGGATAGCGACTAGCCGAAAAC
>JAVHOY010000333.1:0-1389 GCA_036170295.1 bacterium | reverse complement strand
ATGGTTAATGAATGGGCGCGAGTGGCGCGTAAATCTGCGAGCGCAAGCAATACAAGGTCAACGCCCGCCGCGCCGCTATCGCGGAAGAAGCGGTAGATGACTTTGCGCGATGGCTCTTGCTTTTCTTTTTCGAGACGATCCGCAAAGGCATGAATCCGCATGTGATTTTTGATGATGATTTGCGCGCGCTCAATTTCATTGTTGCCGACGTTGAAGAAACGCAACCGCTCGGCGGCAAGTTCCGCGCCTTTGACTTCGTGAGCAAAAAAACGGATGCGCCCCGATTCTTCAATCGTTTTTGTTTCTGGTTTGCAGACATCGTGATACAACGCGGCGAAGAAAAGCAAAGAGCGCTGCGAACGATCCACGTTCAAAGAAGTTTCAAAATGTTTTGCGATTTGTTCGCGGTAACGTCCCAGCCGCAAGCCAAGCAGCCCAGTGAACATATCGTTTGTTTTTTCAGCGTCATAGCCAACGCGCAGCGCGGAGATAATTCCGTCAAGATAATCCAACACGGCGAGCGTGTGCGTCCACACATCGTAGGCGTGCGGCTCAGATTGCTGCACGCCTTTCATGGCGGAAAGTTCGGGCATGAGATGCGGAAACACGCCGAGCATTTCCAGCGCGCGCATACACACGTTGGGTTTGGGTCCTTTGAGGATTTTGAAAACTTCATCGCGCAGCCGTTCGGGCGAAATCCGCGCGAGTTGGTCAACCGATTGTTTCATCAACTCGCGGGCGTCTTTGTCAATACGAAAATCAAACGCGGCGGCTTGACGAATGGCGCGCAAAATGCGAACGGGATCATCCGATAAGGATGTGGGCGAACAAGCGCGGATAATTTTTGCGCGGACATCTTTTCCGCCACCGATGGGATCAATCAGCGTTTCGTCGCGCAGGTTGAATGCGATGGCGTTCATGGTGAAATCGCGCGCGCGCAAATCTTCGGTTAAATCCGCGCCGCGATAGACTGCGAAGTCAAGAAAGATGCGCGAGCCGTCTTCATCGGTGAAGATGACTCGTCCCGTGTCGCGTTCATCGTCGAGGGGAATGAAATCCGCGCCGAGGGCATTGGCAACTTTTCGGGCGAGGGAAATCCCTTGCGCGGGCACGGCAAAATCAAAATCAGGAGAAACGCGCGAAAGCAACAAATCGCGCACCGCTCCGCCAACCAAATAAATTTCCTGATCGGCTGGCAGAATATCCATTATTTTTTTTATCAAAGGGGGAAGCGCTAGCATGAAGATGATCTCTGGTCTTTCTTTGTGACGGCTTTGCCGCGAGGCGTACATGGCTTGCTCGGCGGTTTCTCCCTGCGCGATGATCTTTCCGCGCACACGCGCCACCCAACGTCCGTTGTATGGTGAAGGAGAACTGTCGGTCATTTGA
>JAVHOY010000332.1:2595-6222 GCA_036170295.1 bacterium | reverse complement strand
TGGCGTAAGCCAAAACAGTGGAGGTGGTGGTGCCGTCGCCGGCGATGTCGTTGGTTTTCTGAGCGGCTTCTTTGAGGAGCTGCGCGCCCATGTTTTCAAACGGGTCTTCGAGCTCGACTTCCTTCGCAACAGATACGCCGTCATGAGTGATGGTAGGCGAACCGAACTTGCGATCAATGGCTACGTTGCGACCTTTGGGTCCAAGCGTTGCGGAAACTGCGTTCGCAACAACGGTCATGCCGTTCTTGAGCTTGCGGCGGGCTTCTTCTGAAAATACAATTTGTTTAGCTGCCATAATATTATTTCCTTTTTAATTTATTATGTCATTGCGAGGGCGTTCTTCCCGAAGCGCTCTCCTCGTTAGCGCGGAGATCGCTTCGTTCCTCGCGGTGACGAACTATCCCACAATGCCGAGAATGTCGCTCTCGCGCATGATGAGCAACTTCTTGCCGTCCATCTTGACTTCGGTGCCAGAATATTTGGCGAACAGAACAACATCGCCGACTTTGATATCCATGGCAATACGTTCGCCCTTGTCATTGCGGTCGCCGGGTCCGGCAGCCAATACTTTACCCTGTTGAGGTTTTTCCTTTGCGGTTTCAGGGAGGACGATGCCGCCCGCAGTGATTTCTTCCTGTTCCACTGCTTCGATGAGCGCGCGCGCGCCCAAAGGTTTGAATGATACTTTTGCCATTTCTTTTTCTCCTATATGGATTTTGGTTTTTTGAAATAAGCTCATTTTTAGCGCTCAATGCTTTCGAGCGCTAAATCCAATATTACCTACTTAAAATGGCAAAGTCAAGGGGATTGTATAAATTCTTACAGAACTCTGATAAAGATAAAGGCGACAGTCGCCTTTGATGCGCTACGGCGTTGCCGTCGGAGTTGCCGTTAATGCGGCGGGTTCGGCGGCAGTGGACGACGGTTCCCCTGTAGACGTCGGCGTCGGCGGCGCGAAGGAACAGATATTGCGCACGACAACAATATCCGCAGCGATATTGGGGTCTTTATCAAATTCGGAGGCGGCGATCTCATTGGCAACCGCAAGCGCTTCGGCGCAGTAATTTTTCTTGGGGGTGCTGAGCGCGGCTAGCTCGGATGCGTAAATATCATAGTAATAAATTGTGCTGGCTGAAAGCGGCAGTCCCGTTACATCCGCAGGAACGTCCTTAGAATTGCAGCCGCCGCGCCCGTCGCAGGATTCTGCGGCGGTACATCCGCGCACGGCGCATTTGAACGCGAGGATGCCCGTCTCGTAATTGCGGTTCTTGTGATACAGCACACCCAACTCGCCGTAAAAAACGGGATTGCTCGGCTGAAATTCAATTGTCTTTTGCACGTTGCGGATCGCGATATAAAATTGTCCCATTTGCGAATAGGTCTTTGCAATGGATAAATATGGCACAGGGTCTTGCACATCCAAGCCTTTGTTGATCGTCGCAGCCTTGTCGAAATATTCCAATGATTTTAAGTAAAGCTGTTTTGGAACTTCGTCTTCAGGATTAGAAAACGCAATGGCAAGGCGGCGATAGTTTGCGCCCGCTCGCAGATATAAAAAAGTTAAGTTTGGCGTGATGGCAATCGCGCGGTCGTAAGCTTCAATCGCGCCGCTGTAATCCGCTTGCGATTCAAGCACATACGCGTTAACGCGATGAACGTCCATCAAGGTTGAATCGCGTTGCAAAGCCTGATCAATATTTTGCTGCGCTTGCGACCACTTTTGCTGGTCTACGAGAATTTCGGCGTAGAAAGCCAGCGCGAGCGTATTGGTATTGTCCAGCTGCAAAGCGCGGACAGATTCCTGTTGCGCTTCAGTTAAAAGTTTTTGCGCTTGACGCTCATCCACCAAATTTGTATTTGCGTTCCAATCCAATACGAAAGCGCGGACGCCGTGCGCCTCGCTGCTATCGGGCGCAATCTTGACGGCTTGATTAATCGAATCAAGCGCGTCTTTCAGGCGTTGTTTGATCTCATCGTTTTTGACCAGCATGGCGGAGGAATAAGTTTGAATGCGCGCGAGCTGCGCCATGACCTGCACGTTGTTCGGATCTAATTCCACCGCTCTACGATACGCCGAGATTGCGCCCTGCGCGCCTTGAGAGTCTTCCAATTTTCCCGCGATGAAAAGCGCGTCGCCTTCCAGCGCGTAGGACATTGCCAGTCGCGTGGGCGTGGGCGTAGGCAGAAACAGCGGTTTGATATCGCCGCTCAGCAGGGAACGGAGCAGCCATATCCCGCCGAGAATTAACACCACCAGCAGAAACATGCGATACAAATTTGGATCACGACGGCGGCGAAAGAGCGCGCGCCTTTGATAAATGTTCATGGGGCGGCTGTGACTGTAGGCGTAACGGTAGACTCGATTTGCGTTGACGACGGTTCGGGAGTCTGTACAAGATTTTGCTGACAGCGGTTCACGGTCTCATTCGCGTTATCAACCGCGAGCGTATCCGCGGGGACGCGCTCAAGGATCATGCGCGCAATTTGCAAGGCTTCGCCGCATTTATTTAATCGCGCGAGGGCAAGCCCATAAGTGAAATAATATTCCGCGATGCGCGCGTCAGTGGTTAGAGGAAGCGCGTCAATTTTTTCGCCTGTGTCGGTCATCCCGCCGTTGATAACGTAACCGAGTTCCTTTGCCGATTCGTTCCAAAATAAATTGCGATAATACATCACGCCGAGATTGCCGCGCAAATTTGCGTCAGATGGATTGTCAATGACTGCGGTTTCGGCGTACTGCATGGCTTGAGCGTATTCGCCGATGGTGGCGTAAGTGCGCGACATTAAAAGATCAGGCGTGGGGTCTTCGGGATTAAGTCCGTTGGCGCGCGTAAACTCTTCGACGGCTTTATCGTAAATTTCAAGTCTGCGATAGTTGCGCCCCATCGCGAGGTGCAAATCTGCGATGTTGGGATTTATTTTTATGGCTTCTTCGTATTCGCGGATGGCTTCTTCGTAGTTGCCGGTGGCTTCGAGCAGATATCCGCGCGCGCGATGCGTCTCCAATGTGTCGGGCGCGAGCGCGACGGCGACCTTTGATTCTTCGATGGCTTTCTCGATGCCGCCGAATAATCCCGCGCCGCTGTAAGATGAATCCACCAGAATTTCGACATAGTAGGCGTGAGCCAGCGCGTTGTTAGGATCCAATTCAAGCGCGCGTTTGACGCTGGCTTCGGCTTCGAGATAATTGCCTTGAAAATCTAACGCCCATCCGCGCACAGCATGCGCGTTGGAATTATTGGGATTAAGCAACAGCGCGTCTTCGGCGCTGATTTGCGCGTCTTTATATTTCCCAGCAAAGACTTGAACGCGCGCCAGCGTCACATACACAGATGGATCGTCCGGGCGCGAGGCGATGGCTTGCTGATACGCTTCAATCGCTTGCGTGAGTTTGCCTTGCTTGAAGGCGTCGTCGGCTTCGACGATAAACGATTCGGGAGAGAACGTCGGCGTGGGCGTATTCTCAAAAGGCGAAGGCTGCGTAGCCACGATAAAACGATCCACATACGCGCCGCCTACGATCAGCAGACACAGCAAAATAATGAGAAACCAATTCGGTCTCGCCCGCTTGCGGTTCATGCTCCATTTACTTCCTCTTAAATACATGGTTTTATATTACCATTCGCC
>JAVHOY010000332.1:0-2495 GCA_036170295.1 bacterium | reverse complement strand
ATGAATCATCGTCGGTCTGCCATGCGGACAAGTTCGCGGCGATTGGCAATTTTCGAGATCGTTCAGCAATGCGCGTTGTTCTTCATTCGTGAGCGTCTGTCCGCCTTTGACGGCGAGACGTTTACAAACGCGCGCCGCAAGTTTTGATTCCACTTCGCTTTGCAGCGGAGTTTCATCCTCCTCAAAATCTTCCACCAATGCGCGCAACGCGGATGACGGATCGCCGCCCGCAAACAAGACCGGCATCGCGCGGACTTGAAATGTATTCGCGCCGAACTCTTCCACTTCAAAACCAAATTGATTTAAGAACGGCAATTGCGGAGTCAGCGCCTTCGCGGATTGCGGCGGCAGAGTCACCACTTCGGGCGCGAGCAAAGTCTGCGACGGAATATTTTTCGCGCCGCGTTGCGCTAGTAACTTTTCAAATAACACGCGCTCATGCGCCGCATGTTGATCTATGAGATACAAGCCGTCGGGACCTTCCGCCACGATATACGTCGAGCCAATTTGACCGATGAGACGCAATAAAGGAACGCCGCCGATGTTGGTAATTGGAGATTGGTAATTAGTAATTGGAGATTGACCGCCGTCCACTGGCGACTGATCGCTGTTTACTGATAACTGATTACTGTCAACTGAATCGTGCGCGATAGACCAGTCAATCCCCACTTCTCGTCTTTCCGCTGGAACATTGCGCGAACCCCACAACTGCGGCGAGACCGAAGCGACGGGCGTATAAGCCAACAGCGCCTTGCGCGCGGAGCGTTGCACGAAACTGAAAATTTTATCTTGACTCTTGAAGCGCACTTCCGCTTTGGTGGGATGCACGTTCACGTCCACATCTTCGGGCGCGACTTCTAAAAATAACGCGGTCAGCGGATAACGTCCCACCATGAGCAACGTATGATATGCCTGCAACAAAGCCGTTGTCAAAGAAAACTCTTGCACCCAGCGACCATTCACAAAAAATGTAATCTCTTTGCGATTGGAACGTGTCAGCGACGTGGGGCTGATAAAACCTGTTAATGAAAGTCCGTCTTCTTGCGCGATGACTTCCAACATTTGCTTGGCGACGTCCACGCCATATAACGCGGCGAGAATTGCGCGACGGTCGCCGTCGCCGGCGGTTTGCAACGTGATTTGTTTTCCATCCGTCACTTTGAATCGAACCTTTGGATATGCCAGCGCGTATCTTGTAACTAAAGAATCAATGGCGCGTTTTTCGGTCATATCCATTTTGAGAAATTTCAGACGCGCAGGCACGTTATAAAATAAATTTTCAACGCGCAGAACTGTGCCAACTGGCGCGCCGACTTTTTCCACTTTGCCCGAAACGCCGCCGTCCACTTTTAATCGCGCGCCTTCTTGGGCGGATTCTACCCGTGAGGTGATCGTCATCTGCGAAACGGAACCGATTGAGGCGAGGGCTTCGCCGCGGAATCCCAGCGTGGAGATGCGAAACAAATCTGCGGCTTGAACCAACTTGGAGGTGGCATGTCGCGCGGCGGCGAGTTCCAATTCGTCGGCAGGAATCCCTTGACCGTCGTCCGCGACTTCAACGAGAGTCCGTCCCGCGTCCGCAATCGCAATGGAAATATTTTTCGCGCCCGCGTCCAAAGAATTTTCGGTCAACTCTTTAACGACAGAAGCGGGGCGTTCGATCACTTCGCCTGCGGCAATTTGCGAAGAAACATCGGAAGATAAAAGTCGAATAGGCATTGGCAGATTATAATCGCGGAATGAAGAAACTATTTTGGCTCTCTGAGAATTGTCGTGATCATCTACAACCTGTAGCGCGACATTAATGTCGCGCCACCACAGACAGCCAGAAACCCGAACGTATCACGGCAAATCCTATTGAGCCTCTTTAATTAACGCAACAGGTATAATCGCGCAATGCAATTTACAACCATCTTCTTTGATCTTGACGACACGCTCTATCCATCCAGCGCGGGATTATGGAACGCCATCAAAGAACGCATGAACGCTTATATGCGCGAGCGGCTGCAAATTCCCGAAGAGGATATTCCGCGCCTGCGCGAAAAATATTATCTGCAATATGGCACAACCACGCGCGGATTGCAAAAACATCACAACATAGATACGGATGATTTTCTGGCTTATGTGCATGATCTTCCGCTTCAAAATTATCTTACCCCAAATGCGATTCAACGCGCAGTCATCGCGTCTTTGCCGACCCGCAATTTGATCTTCACCAACGCGGATATTCCCCACGCCCGAAGAACGCTCGCCGCACTCGACCTCGACGATCTTTTTCCCAGCATCGTGGACGTGAACTCCGTCGCGCCGTATTGCAAACCGATGCGCGAATCGTTTGAGATCGCCATGAGCATCGCGGGCGAAGACGATCCCTCACGCTGTGTGATGATTGACGATCTGGCGCGCACTACTCGCGCCGCGCATGAAGCCGGCATGTTCAGCATTTTGTATCGCGACGAGTGGACAGCCGCCGACGCTGACGCGCATTTCACCGA
>JAVHOY010000331.1:22690-24874 GCA_036170295.1 bacterium | reverse complement strand
AATCACGGTATACTTAACACATCACTCATTAAAGGAGAAAAGCCATGACCCTCTCTGCACCTCGCTGGGATTTGACCAATGTCTATCCCTCGCTTGCTTCAAAAGAATTTAAGAACGCGCTGAAGAAATACAAGTCGTTGCTGGATGAAACGGAAGTATTTTTGAAGAAGGCCGCCAAAGCGGATTCCAAAACCGACGCGAAAAAACTTGGCAAATTATTGGGCGAAGCAGTAAATCAATTCAACGCGATTTTTGAATTGTCCAATACGATTGAACCATTCATCTATTCCTTCGTCTCGACAGACTCACACAACAAAGACGCGATGCGCGCGCTTTCGGAGTACGAGCAGCTATCGGTGCAGACCAGCGTGTTGAACACCAAGTTTCAGGCGTGGGCGGGCAAACTCGGCAAAGCGGCGGTGAAGAAAGCCGCGAAGACGAACGCATCCGCGAAAGCGCATGAGTTCATTCTCAACGAAGCGGTGGAACAATCCAAATATATGATGAGCGAAGCGGAAGAAATTCTCGCCGCCGAAATGACGCTCAGCGGCGGAAATGCGTTTGGCAAACTTCAAGGCACAGTCACTTCGCAGATGTCCGTTGATTTTGAATTAGACGGTAAAATGCAAAAGATGCCGATGCCCGCGCTGATCAACCTGCGCTCGCATCCCGACGAAGCGACTCGTCATCGCGGATACGATGCGGAAAACATCGCGTGGGAAGGCGTAAAGGAAACTCTCGCGGCGTGCATGAACGGCGTGAAGGGTGAATCAATTACGCTGGATAAAAAACGCGGACGCGAAGACGCGCTCCACGCCTCAATTGATAATTCGCGCATGGATCGCGCCACGCTCAACGCGATGCTCGGCGCGATGACAGATTCCTTCCCGATGTTTCGCAAATATTTCAAACACAAAGCGAAACTGCTCGGCAAGGAAAAGTTGGCGTGGTGGGATATTTCCGCGCCGATGGGCAAGACCGATAAAGTTTATTCATTCGACGAAGCGCGCGATTTCATCGTGAAAAATTTCAGCGCATTTTCGCCCGAACTCGGCGCGTTCGCCAAACGCGCATTCAACAACAATTGGATTGACGCCGAACAGCGCGACGGAAAACGCGGCGGCGCGTTTTGTATGGGCGTTGCGGGGGTAAAAGAAAGCCGCATCCTCGCCAACTTTGACGGCTCATTTGATCAAGTCAGCACATTGGCGCATGAACTCGGTCACGGGTTTCATAACGAGTGCGCTTATCAAGCCGAGAAAACCATGCTGCAACAATCCACGCCGATGACGCTGGCTGAAACCGCGTCCATCATGTGCGAGACGATTGTGACCGAAGCGGTGTTGACGCAGGTGACCGATCCGCAAGAAGTGTTGGCAGTGCTTGAGGCGCAGATCAGCGGCGCGGCGGCGGTGATCGTGGATATTTATTCGCGCTATCTTTTTGAAAGCGAAGTCTTTGAACGCCGCGCAAAATCCGAACTCTCTGCGGATGAATTGAACGAGATCATGGAACGCGCGCAAAAAGCAACCTACGGCGACGGACTCGATGAAAAATATCTACAAAAATTCATGTGGACTTGGAAGCCGCATTATTATTCCAGCAACCTTGCATTTTATAATTATCCGTATGCGTTTGGATTGCTGTTTGCGACAGGCTTGTACGCCGTCTATCAAAAACGCGGCGCAGATTTTGTGCCCGATTACAAGAACCTGCTCGCCTCCACAGGCGAAGAACGCGCCGCCGAACTCGCCGACCGATTTGGCATCAATATCCGCACGAAAAAATTCTGGGCGGATAGCCTCGCCATCATCGGCAAAAATATTGAAAGGTATTGCGAGATTTCGTAGAACATGCTTAAGCATGTTCTACATAAACTATGACCGGATTGCGCGTGACACATTGGGAAGCGGCGAATCAGCCGACAGAATCTCTGCTCATGGAAATCATGCGGCAGCAGATTTTGAATCCCGTTTCATGGTCAAACCGACCGCATGACTCATATTCCGCGCATAAGCACAATTACCATAAAGTGATTTACGTTGTGCAAGGCAGCATCATTTTTAATTTGCCCGTTTTGAAAATGAAAATTGAATTGAATGCAGGCGACCGTTTAGACCTGCCTGCAGGAATCGTCCACAGCGCGGAAGTCGGCGCGGAAGGCGTGGTGTGTTTGGAAGGACA
>JAVHOY010000331.1:21525-22590 GCA_036170295.1 bacterium | reverse complement strand
TGATACTCGTCCGAGATTCCGTTGCCGCCGTGCATATCGCGGGAGTTGCGCGCAACGTCAAGCGCTTTGCCGCACGAATTGCGCTTGATCAGCGAAACCATCTCAGGCGTGGATTTATCCTCGTCCATCAAACGTCCCACGCGCAAAGCGCCTTGCAAACCGAGCGTGATCTCCGTCATCATATTCGCGAGTTTCAATTGGATGATTTGATTCGCCGCGAGCGGACGTCCAAACTGCGGGCGGTCTAGCGTGTATTGTCGCGCCGCATGCCAGCAAAATTCCGCCGCGCCCAACGCGCCCCAAGCGATTCCATAACGCGCTTTGTTCAAACATCCAAACGGACCTTTCAATCC
Source organism: bacterium (assembly GCA_036170295.1). GTDB lineage: Bacteria > Chloroflexota > Anaerolineae > Anaerolineales > Villigracilaceae > Villigracilis. The sequence continues at coordinate 22,237 of JAVHOY010000331.1, read as the reverse complement.
TTTAACATCGGGGAATATATTTTCTTCAGGGACAAAGACTTCGTCCATCACAATTTCGCCGGTGACGCTGGCGCGCAGACTGAACTTGCCTTCAATCTTCGGCGCGGAGAGTCCCTTCATTCCCTTTTCGAGAATGAAACCGCGAATCTCGCCGTCCAATTTTGCCCAGACGATAAACACATCCGCGATAGGCGAGTTGGTAATCCACATTTTATTGCCGCGCAAAATGTAGCCGCCATCCGTTTTTTTAGCGCGAGATTCCATGCTGCCAGGGTCGCTGCCGTGATTCGGTTCGGTCAGACCAAAGCAGCCGACCCATTCTCCGCGCGCGAGTTTGGGTAAATATTTTTTCTTTTGTTCTTCAGAACCATAAGTGTAAATGGGGTGCATGACCAGCGAACTTTGCACGCTCATGGCGCTGCGATAGCCGCTGTCCACGCGCTCCACTTCGCGGGCAATGAGTCCGTATGAAACGTAATTCAATTCCGCGCCGCCGTACGCTTCTGGGATGGTCGCGCCCAATAATCCAATGCCGCCCATTTCGTTCATAATTTCGCGGTCGAAGGTTTCGTTGCGATTCGCTTGAAGGATGCGCGGCATTAATTTATCCTGACAATATTTTCGCGCGGTGTCGCGGATCATGCGCTCTTCGTCGCTGAGTTGGTCGTCGAGCAAAAAGGGGTCGTCCCATTTGAAAGTTTGTTTTGACATA
>JAVHOY010000331.1:20079-21425 GCA_036170295.1 bacterium | reverse complement strand
TACGCTTCGCTATGCAGCCAGCCGCGCAAGGTCATGGCTTTCACCACGCGGTCAATGGCGACCATGTATGCCGCGTCGCGCATGTAGACTTTTTTCTCTAGGCTCATGTCCAGCACGCCATGGAAAGCGACCGTCATCTTGGTATCAAGTTTCTGCAATACTTCTTCCTTCGTCCAGTAGAAGTTCATATCATTCTGAACGCTCTCGAAGTAGGAGCAAGTCACGCCGCCGGCGTTGCACAAAAAGTCGGGGATGACGAAGATGTTATTCTTCACGAAATATTCATCCGCATCGGGCGTGGTCGGACCGTTCGCGCCTTCCGCAACCAATTTGACGCGCTTGGAAATCGTCTTGATAGTGTCCGCGTTAATCTGTCCTTCTTTCGCCGCAGGGATCAAAACGTCCACATCCTTAGTGATCCAAGCGTTGCCGTCTTCGACGATATAACCAGCCTTCTCGGCTTTCGCTCTATCAATCGTGCCGTACTGATCCACAATGGTCAGCAAGAAGCGCGGATCAATTCCGTCTTTGTGGCTGTACGTGAAGACCTTCTTCTCGTGGCGGTCATAGCAAGAGACGCAAGCCACTTTGCCGCCGAGCATTTCTACAAAACCAATCGAAGCGTATTGCGCGACATTGCCAAAACCTTGAATCGCCGCGACCATTTTTTTGGAATCAAGTTTCAAATGCTTCAAGGCTTCGCGCACGGTGTAAATCACGCCGTAGCCGGTCGCTTCGGTGCGTCCGAGCGAGCCGCCGCTGCCGAGAGGTTTGCCAGTTACTACGCCGGGCGTAAACTGACCCGCCTGCTTGGAATATTCATCCATCATCCAGCCCATCATTTGAGGGGTCGTGCCAACATCGGGAGCGGGCACGTCTTGGCGCGGACCAATGTTGCGCCAAATGTTCTGCACCCAACCGCGGCACAGTCTTTCTTTTTCGGTGGTGGAAAGCGTGGAGGGATCCACAATTACGCCGCCTTTACTGCCGCCCAACGGAATATCGGCGACGGCGCATTTCCAAGTCATCCACATGGAAAGCGCGCGCACGGTATCCATCGTCTCGTCAGCCGCGAAACGAATGCCGCCTTTGTTCGGACCGCGCGAATCGTTGTGCTGAATACGAAAGCCTGTGAAGATCTTCAAGGAACCGTTATCCATGCGTACCGGAATGCGGAACGTAAACTCGCGCGCTGGGTAGCGCAACACTTCAGCCACTTCTGGCTTCAAGTCAAGTTTTTTGGCGACATGATCAAACTGTTTCTGCGCCATTGCAAAAGCATTAAGTTGTTCTGACATTTATTTCTCCTATTAGGATTAGATAAAAATATAAGCGGACAGCCCCAA
>JAVHOY010000331.1:14331-19979 GCA_036170295.1 bacterium | reverse complement strand
GCCACGCCTTCTTTATGCTCCGCCGATTTTCCCGCTTCCTCTTGAAGAACTCCCTCATAGCCAAGAACATCCGCTAGATTAGGAATCACAGCGCGATTAAATGCCCGCTTGCCAAGCGCAAACGCGACTTGCGGACCCGCGCAAAGACTCTGCGCCGCAGAATTGACCAGCGTCTCAAAGTTGAATCCGCCCACGCCGTTGACCATGCCCCATTGATGCGCCGTCCGCGCCGAGATTTTCTTGTTTGAATAAAAATATTCCTGCGCGCGCCCCAAGCCAATGTAAGTTGGCAATAACAACGAAACGCCTGAATCAGGCGCGAGCGCAATGCCGCCAAACCCCACCACGAAATATGCGCGTGAGTGTGCGATGCGCAGATCGCATGCCAGCGCCACACCCAGCGCCGCGCCCGCGCAAGGTCCATTCACCGCCGCGATGACGGGCTTGCCCATATTGCGGATTTGCAAAATCAGCGGATTGTAGGTCTTCTCCAAATGCTCGCGGTAGGAAATTTCCGCGCCTTGTTTCATCTCGGCAATATCCTGTCCCGCGCTGAAAACTTTTCCCGCGCCGATGATAACCACGCATCGTACTTGCGAATCTTTTTCCGCATTTTCAAGCGCGACGCGCAACTCATTATTCATTTCAAAATTAAAAGAATTCGCGCGCGCAGGACGATTCAAAGTTAATGTGAGTACATTGGAATTGAGCGAAGAAAGTATAGCGGTCATAAATAAAAAAGTTGACAGTCACTTTAAAAGTGACTGTCAACTCATGCTCCTTAAATATCGGAATAATCGTCCTTTTGGTCGTCGTCGCCGGCGTCCATTTCATACTCCACGCCGTCGCTGTCGAGATAAACCCACAATAACAAAACGTGTCCGTCGGGCGATTCAACGTTGCGCGCCGCAAAAATAGGAGCGGTCTCTTCCAGCCCCGTTTCGGTGCGATAATGCAGCTGAATGGACGATTGATTATGCCATGCGGCGTAGCAACGCTGCACAAGCGCGGGTCCGTTAAACGTCCGCAAGCGCGTGAGCGCAGGCACAAATAGATGCGGGCTTTCGTTCAAGCCCATTGCCCAACCGTCGTTGACATGCTCAAAGACTGGGGGCGGTCCTTCAATGATTGTGATTTTATCTTCCATAATAGTCACCTATAGCGCGAGACTATACCACAACTGCAAAGGTAAATCGTTACAGAGTTTTATTAGATTTTCTCCGCGATCTTTGCGGCAAAACTGCGCGACGTCGGCGGATTAAGAACAATTCGGCAAATTAGGAAACAGCTGCGCCGAGTAAGTTCCTAAAAGAGATTGTTCCGCCAGCGGAAAAACAATCATCGTCGCAACGACGCGCGTGTTCGTGTCGCTTTGCGCCCAATAATTGATCGCATATTCAGAGCCTTGCGTTTGCGCTTTGAATTGATAAAGTCTTAAACCCGCATCGGAGCGACATTCGGCAATGGGTTGATAACTTTCATAATTGGCAAAAAGAGATTTCCAGTTATCGCCGCTGAATTCTTTGTTGAGATCAGGCTCTTCATAGCCGCAGGGTTTGATGCGCGCTTCAAGATAAACCAACGCGCTCAGACTCGCATTTTGCCACGTTACCGCGACGGCGGTTTCAGTCGCGGCGTAGCTGCGTTCCCATTCGGGCGCGCTGAACGCATCTCCTGTGTAAGACAATGCGCGGTCAACATCCGCTTGCGTAGGCTGGGATGAAATACAAACGGGCGTAACTGTGGGCAGCGCGACCGCTTGCGTGGGAACAATCGTCGGCGCGGGTGAGATTGTCACGGTTGGCGGAATTGGCGCGGCGGTCTTTCCGCACGCTGAAAGCAGAATTGCGGAAACGATAAAGTATAAAAAACATTTTCTCATGGCTGCTCGACGATTTCTTGCACGCGCCCCACTTGCCCATCCATCAAGCGGACTTTAATTCCATGCGGATGGTTCGGCGATTTGGTGAGAATATCTTTCACAATGCCTTTGGTTAATTTTCCCGAGCGCTGATCTTGCTTCAACACAATCAACACAACGGCGCCGATTTTGATGGTAGAGCGAGTTTGTCCATTCATAAGAAGTCCTTTTAAAAAACGCGACAGCCGCCTTAAAGACGACTGTCGCGTTTGATTACCTTAACAGCCCTCGCGCAAAAGTCAGCAACGATTGCACGTCGTTGAAGTTCGTGACCATGCCCACAGAGATTCTCACTGCGCCGCTTGACTTTCCGTCAATGCACGAGCGAAAATCGTCAATAGATAATCTGTCTTCATGTCCTTGCGATGTAAAGCAAACGTCCAACTCTACGCGGGAGATTCCCAGCGCGATTTCGCCCGCGCCGGGATTGCAGAAACAACCTGTGCGTAACGAAATATTGACCTTATTGGCTTCGCTTTCAATAAAGCGATGATCAATGACTTTGCCGTTCTTGTCGTAAAAATTAACCGTCACCGCGCCGCCGCGTCCTTCAATAGAGTTGGGACCAAACAGTCGCGCGAGCGGCTCGCCGCTGCTGTGTTTCATCCGCATTAAGTTTTCAAGCAGCCAGCCTGTGAGCGTTTTGACGCGCTCACTGATGACTTCATAGCCGATGGATTCAATATGCTTGAGTCCAATCTCGATAGCGGGGATGTTCAAATAATCGAGTGTGCCGTCTTCAAACGCGGGCGCGCCGTCGGCGAGATAATATTTATCGCCTTGCACAGAAGCGACGGTAATCGTCCCGCCCGCGAACCACGGACGATGCAATTTCGCCAGCGCGGATTTTCGCGCGATCAACGCGCCGAGTCCTGTTGGGTAGCCGAAGATTTTATAAAATGAAATCGGCACAAAATCGGGGTTGACTTTGCTCAAATCTAATTGATTGGTCGGCACATACGCCGCCGCGTCGAGCAACACATCCCAGCCGCGCGCATGCGCTTGTTCAATCCACTCCAGCGGATGTTTGACGGAAGAGAAATTGGATTGTGCGGGATACGCAAAAAGATTGTGTCCGCTTGACGAAGGCTTGGAAAGTTCGCGGTCCAGTTGCGCCGCGTCCACGCGCATATCGGGAAGCGCCACGGGGATGTAGGTCACTTCCGCGCCGCGCGTGTGCGCGAATTCTCGAATTCCATTTACGGAATTGTGATTGTCAAACGTCAGCAGATAGCGTCCGCTTGAAAACGGATACGACTCGCCGATGAGTTTCAACGCGCCGCTGGCGTTGGCTGTGAAGATGGCGAGATATTCAGCGGGGTCGGCGTTGAAGAATTTCAAAATGTATTCGCGCGCGCTTTCAACGATTCGAGTCGCCGCCTGCGATGTGGGATTGGATGAATGCGGATTTCCAAAAACATTTTCGCGCAAAAGTTTTTGATGTTTTTCAATTTGCGATTCGGCATAAATGCCGCCGCCGGTGTAATCAAAATAAATATGCTCGCCCGCGTCAAGGCGCGCATAATCTTTTTTACGGAGCGCGTCTATAGATTCCGTTTTTTTGTATGTCGGATATTTTTCGAGGAAGATTTCAAATTCGTTTGTGGGCATATTATTCCTGTCATGTCATTGCGAGCCGCGTTCTTGTTCGCCTGCCCCGATGCTCTTTCGGGGTTGCGGCGAAGCAATCTCTTGCCAGTGTGAGGATTGCTTCGTCGCTATCGCTCCTCGCAATGACGTTACGCTTTCACTGGATTACTTAACTTGCCAAGTCCTTCAATTTCAACTTCAACCACGTCGCCGTTTTTTAATTCGCCGACTCCGGCGGGCGTGCCTGTGAAAATAATATCGCCGGGTTCAAGCGTCATCACAGATGAAATATACGCGATCAACGCGCTGACGCTGAAGACCATGTCGCGGGTCGAAGCCATCTGGCGCATTTGACCATTGACGCGGCAAGTCACCACCGCATCGGATGCATCGAAGTCGGTATCAATCCAGGGTCCGAAGGAACAAAAAGTATCGAAGCCTTTTGCGCGCGTCCACTGTCCGTCGGTTTTTTGCAAATCGCGCGCGGTCACGTCGTTGCCGATGGTGTAACCGAAGATGTATTCCTTCGCCTGATCTACGACAATGTTCTTTGCGCGCTTGCCAATGACGACGACCAGTTCGGCTTCATGTTCAACTTGCTTAGATTGCGGCGGCAACAAAACATTTTCTCCGCGCGCGATAATCGAGGAAGGCGGCTTCAAAAAGATAAGCGGCGATTTTGGAACATCGTTGCCCAATTCTTTGGCGTGTTCCACATAGTTGCGTCCCACGCAGACAATTTTGCTCGGCTCGCAAGGCGCGGCGAGTTTCACATCGGCAAGGGTCGTTTTGGCTTCGCGCCTGCGATACTCGCCAAAAACGCTTCCTTGAATTTCGCCGATTTTTTCATCCAGCAGCCAGCCATATTTTGGCGCTTCGTCATTGGTTCGATAGCGTACGATTTTCATGTCAACTCCGTGTGGAAAAGAAAATGCGAGACGAATTAATTCGTCCCACGCTTATTATACAATCCAATCAGAGTCTCTGGAAATTGCCGTTAGGCTCGCAGGAATCGTCCAACGGCACAGCGTAGGTCGGATTGGCAATCCGATCTACATTTGGCGGCGTGTCATATATTGCAATCCGCCGCCAAACCGCTTATAGTATGATTCGCTGGGCGACAGCGTTGCGAAGTTTATTTGCGGCAAAAATCGGCAAGCGGCATAAAGGAGAGACGGATGACAAATTTCTTTGAAGCGTTCTTAAATTTATTTAGACCCGCAAAATATCCTGCGGATAGCGTCAACGAACCCGCGCAGATCGCGCAAAGCAAAGTGTTGGCGTTGGTCTACGATCCAATCATGGACGCGGCTACCGGCGCGACGCTTTCGCAACAACAGAACTGGCATCGCGTCGCGGATTTAATCGCAGGCTTCATGGCGGATCTGCTTGAAGTCAGCGGCGGAATGGCGCGCTATCAAATCGTCGAGCGTATTGATATCAACGAATTCCCCGCGAAGACGGACGGCTTTCGATACACTCCCGCAACGTACATGAGCACACTGCGCGGCATGGCGACTCCGTATCTGCCGCAGGAAGCCAACTACATCGCGATCTTAAATCAATATAATATTTTGCAGCGCGTGGCGCGGAATGAAATTGACGAGGTTTGGATTTTCGGCTTTCCGCACGCGGGTTTTTACGAATCCATCATGGCGGGACCCGGCGCGTTTTGGTGCAATGCGCCCGCGCTGAAAAACACGTCCGCAAGCAAACGCCGCTTTGTCATCATGGGCTTTTCTTACGAAAGATATATCGGCGAAATGTTGGAAGCCTACGGTCATCGCGCCGAGTCGATTATGGAAAAGACATTCGCTAAAACAAGCGGCGATGCGAATTTATGGAAGCGCTTTACGCGCTATGAAAAAATCGCGCCGAACAAATCCGCCTGCGGAAATATCCACTACGCGCCCAACAGCCGACAAGATTACGATTGGAACAATCCCGCGCCCGTTCAAAGCGAATGTTACGATTGGCTGTTGAATTTTCCCAACTTCAAAGGCGATGCGCGAACGGTGGACGCGACAGAATGGGGCGGCGAAATTCGCGCGCATCACAAATGGTGGCTCAATCACTTTCCGCGCGTCGCAGGACGCAAAAACGGAATCCACAACAACTGGTGGCAGGTCGTGGTCAA
>JAVHOY010000331.1:2438-14231 GCA_036170295.1 bacterium | reverse complement strand
AAAGGATTCGTTCGCTTGCCATTCGACTTTGATATGTACGTCTCGTTGATTTACTTCCTCGCCGCGATTCCCTACGCATGGATGGGATTATATGCGTGGCGCAAACGCCCTGCGGTGGCGGTGACTCCCTTTGCATGGCTCATGCTGTGCATGTCTATATGGACATTGGCGTACGGTTTAGAAATTGCATTGCCGACTCTGCCCTTAAAGTTGACGGCGGTCGGCGTTGAGTTCATCGGCATTGTGTCTGTTCCCGTGTGTTTATTATTTTTCTCTCTTGAATTTACAGGCAAAAATCATTGGCTCACCGCGCGCAAACGGCTTTTACTTTGGATCGTACCGCTGCTTACTTTGATCCTTGTGTGGACAAACGAACATCATCATTTGATGTGGAATAACGAATTCGTTTTTCAAATGAACAACATCGTTTCATTTACCGCAGAGTACAACGCCTTTTTTGGCGTCTTCGTTGCGTATTCCACCGCGCTGACGCTGACTGCGATTTTTCTGCTGCTCGCCGAAATGAATCAACGCCCCAACGACTATCGCCTGCAAGTCAACTTAATCGTTCTTGGCGTCTTCGCGCCTTTGGCGAGCGTCCTCTTGCGCGTTGCAAAAATCAGCGTCGTCGGGAATCTGGATATTACGCCGCTGGTCGCGCTGCCCGCCAGTCTGGGACTTTCGTGGGCGGTGACGCAACGCTACCGCTTATTGGAATTGTTGCCGCTCGAATATTTATCCGTTCTCAAAAACATGAAAGACGAAGTCATCGTCACAGACAACAATCAGCGCGTAATCTATCTCAACCCTGCCGCCGAAACTTTGCTGGGACGTTTAGAAACAGAAGCAATCGGGCAACCGCTGAATTATGTTTCAAAACGATACGGCGAAAAACTCGCGCTCTACTTGAAGAGCGGCGAACAACGGACGGAGTTGACTTTCGGCGAAGGCGTTCAATCCAAAATTCTTGAAGCGACCGCGTCCTCCGTCGCGTCGTTGAGCGCCTCCAGCTCCGTCAACCAATCGGATCGCATGATCGTTCTGCACGACATCACGCATCTCAAACAAACAGAAAACGCGCTCAGCCGCCGCGAAACGATTATGTCCGCGCTCAGTTTGGCGGCGGAGCAATTCCTAAAAGAATCTTCATGGGAGCATAACATTCCCGGCGTGTTGGAAAAAATCGGGCAGGCAGCCGACGTCAGCCGCGTTCTAGTCGCGATGAATTATACGGACGAGCAGCGCGTGATTTATTCCAGCTTGTGTTACGAGTGGGCAAGCGTCAGCGCTTCGTCGCAGATTCGCAACCCAGAATTGCAGCATATTCCGCTGCTCAAAGCGGGCATGAGCAGGTGGATGAAAACGCTTGGGCGCGGCGACTCCATTTATGGATTGGTGAAAAACCTGCCTGAAGACGAACGCGAGTTCTTTCGGAAAATCGGGAGTCTATCCATTGCGGTCACGCCGATCTTTGCAAATAAACAATGGTGGGGATTCATCGCTTTCGACGAATGTCGCCATGAACGTCTGTGGAACGCTACGGAGTTGGAAGCGTTAAACATCGCCGCCAGTATGTTCGGCTCCGCCGAGACGCGCGCGCGCGCCGAACAAAAATTAATCCGCCGCCAACAAGCGCTGGACCTGCTGCACGAGATTGTGCTTGATTCTCTCAAAGCGGAAGACTTAATCGGCATGTCCAAAACCCTCGTCAAAAAATTCGTCGCGTTGATCCATGCCGACGGATGCGCGCTTACTTTATGGGACGAGAACAACCAGCAGGAAATTCGCTTGGCGACGCAGGATCGTCAAGAGCGCGCGCAGATTGCGTTAGCCTCCTCGCCTGCCGAGCGCACGCTGACTGAATTCGCGCTGAACAAAGGGCATACTCTTGTCGTAGAAGACGCCAACGCGGCGTTTTACGAAGATCGCCACATTACAAAAAGCATCCCCTCCAGCCCGACGATACTGGCGCTGCCTTTAATCGCGGGCAAGAAAAAATTAGGCGCGGTCCTTCTTTGGTTCGACCAGCCGCATCATTTTCAGCCTGAAGAAATTTCGCTCAGCGAACAAGCCTCCAATTTAGTCGCGCTCGCCTTGGAAAAATTTATCACCATTGAGCAAGCGGAACGGCGCGCCACCGTCTCCGAGACCTTGCGAAAAGCCAGCGCCGCCATTACCGAAGCGCTTGAAACCGACGAAGCTGTCGCGCGCATTCTTGAACAGCTCAAACAAGTCGTCAACTACGCCAGCGCCTCTGTGCAATTGCTGAACGAGAATCAATTAACCATCATCGGCGGCAGCGGCTTTGCGGACTCGCAAGCGGTCATCGGCATGTCCTTCCACATTCCGGGCAACAACCCAAACTCGGTTGTAATCCAAAGCGGCAAACCGTACCTGCTGTCCGAAATCGGCGAGGACTATCCAATGTTCAAAAATCCGCCGCATAATCACATCCATTCATGGCTGGGCGTGCCGCTCATTTTTCAAGAGCGCATCATGGGGCTGCTCGCCATTGACAGCGACCAGCCCAATCATTTTACCGAAGAAGACGTTAACCTTACGATGATATTCGCCAATCAAGTCGCGGTGACGCTGGAAAACGCGCGCATCTTCAAAGAGAGTCACGAACAAGCCGTCACCGACGCGCTGACGGGCTTATATAATCGGCGCGGTTTATTTCAAATCGGCGACTTTGAACTCCTCCGCGCGCGCCGCGCCAACCGCCCGTTTAGTTTGATGATGTTTGATATTGACCACTTCAAAAGAGTCAACGATCATTACGGTCACGCGGCGGGCGACCAAGTTCTGCGCGGACTTGCCGAACGCTGCCGCTTCAATTCGCGCGCGATAGACGTAGTCTGCCGATACGGCGGCGAAGAATTTATCGTATTCCTCCCCGAAGCGAATTTGGCGTCTGCGCGCGCAATCGCCGAACGCCTGCGTCAAACGGTCATGCGCGCGCCCATCCCCACCGACCCGGGTCCGCTGCGCGTCACCGTCAGCGTCGGCGTCGCGCAAGCCAACGAGCGCGATACGCTCAAGACGTTAATCGAACGCGCCGATTATGCAATGTACGCCGCCAAACGCAATGGGCGAAATCGAGTGGAAATCAACGACGGAACTCAGCCGCTCTCCCAAATTTGATACAACCCCAATTTTTTATTTTCTCCGTCGGATAAAAAAGACGCGGACACGCGCATTTCAATTTGCTCCGCCAGCGCGGATAGTTCCTCGCTTGAGAAATGATGCGCGTACCGCAAGCCCATGCCCCCATTGCGCCAATCCAATAAATAATCGCCGTCGTCCGCATCCTCCGCGCGCAGATTGATTTGATTCCAAGATTGAATTCGCGCGCTCAATTTTGCGCTGTTCAAAAATTGCCAATTCGATAAAACAAACTTCCCGTCGTCTTTCAATAATTTTTTTGTCGTTCGCAAAATATTTAATCGCATTTCGGCGGACGGGATGTGGTGTAAAACGGCGAAGGCAAAGATTCGGTCAAAGGTCGAAAGTCGAAGGTCAAGCGCCCATGACGTTGACGATAAATCCGCTTGCATGAATTTCACGGAGAACGAATGGGACTGCGAAGCGGCGGACAACAAGGGCGGGCTAAAATCAACGCCAAGATACGAACCGCGATGGTTGCGTCGCGTCAACTCGCGGGCGAGATTTCCGTTGCCGCAGCCAAGATCGAGAATGGCTTCGTCTCCGCGCAGCGAATCCAAAATCCGCCGCACGCCGGGTTGCAAACGCTGGCGCGTTGAAGAAAATTCCGCGCCGAAGCGCGTATAAAATTCGCGGTTGAGTTCGATCAATTTTTGCGCGGTCATGGAATTCATAGCGGCATTATAACGGTATAATTCCAGCATGTTATTATCGGTATATAAACGTGAAAAGTTTTCGCAGGAATTTGAAACGAAGACTCCGCAAGAGATCGTTGCATGGGCGGTGGAGCGATATGCGCCTTACGTTGCGGCGAGCTCGTCCTTTCAGACTCAATCCATGCCGTTGCTGCATATCGTCTCGCAGATTGCGCCCGATATGCCGATCTTTTTTTTAGACACGGGGTATCATTTTTGGGAAACGTTGCTGTTCCGCGAAAGGCTCGCCGAAGAATGGAAATTGAACATCGTGGATCTGTACCGCGATTCGCGCTGGGATGTTTTTGTGCGCCAGCGCGCGCGCTCGCTTCCGCTGGAAGATCCAAACTTATGCTGCTTCTTACATAAAGTTCAGCCGATGCAAAAAGCGCTGAAGGGTTATAAAGCATGGATCACGGGCATTCGCCGCGACCAAACCTCGACGCGCGCGCGCGCAAATATTTTAGAGATGCAATCCGACGGCTTGTTGAAAATCAATCCCCTATTAAATTGGACAAAGAAAGATATACAGCGTTATATCGAAGAGAACAGCCTGCCGAAACACCCGCTGTTTGAAAAGGGCTATCGCAGCGTAGGCTGCGCGCCATGCACCGTCGCCATCGGCGCGAACGACGACGAGCGCGCCGGACGCTGGGCGGGCAGGGGCAAAGTGGAATGCGGTTTGCATACCGAAATGTTCCGCAAAAAAGATATTTCAGAATCAAAGAGCGAATTTAATATTGAAGTTCCAAATGTAGGTCAGGAGCGTAATGAATAGGGCTTATGCAAGAGTCTAACAACAACTTCTCTACCCTGCATATAAAAATTGGGACGCTGAAAAAATTTCCTCTGGCAGAAAAATAAAAATATGACCCACTCAAAACTTATCCTCGTCACAGGCGTTACCGGCTACGTTGGCGGGCGGCTGACGCCCAAGCTGCTCGAAGCCGGCTATCGCGTGCGTTGCCTCGCGCGCGACCCATCCCGTTTGCAGGGACGCAGTTGGCTAAACAAAGTGGAGGTCGTTCAAGGCGACGCGCTCTCCATTGACGACCTCACGCAAGCCATGCAAGGCGTATCCGTCGCCTATTATTTAATTCACGGGATGCAAGGCGGAAAGGTCAGCGCTGAACGCGACCTGCAAGTGGCGCGCAACTTCGCGCGAGCCGCAGAAGCCGCGCGCATTGAAAACATCGTCTATCTCGGAGAACTCGTAGACCCCGCCGCGAACCTCTCCCCCTATTTACGCGCCCGCCACGAAACGGGATATTTACTGCGCTATGGCAAAGTCCCCGTCACCGAATTCCGCGCAGGTATGATTGTCGGCTCAGGCTCAATCTTATTTGAAATGATCCGCTACCTGACCGAGCGTCAACCCATGTTGATCTGCCCCGCGTGGTTTTACTCGCAAGCGCAACCCATCGCCATCCGCGACGCGCTTTCCTATTTGACGAGCGCGCTCAAAACTCCCGAAAGCGTCGGCAGAGTGATTGAGATCGGCGGACCCGCGCATCTCACCTACGCGGAGATGTTATTGGAATACGCCAAAGAACGCCATCTCAAACGCTGGCTCATCCCCACGCCTTTTTATGCGCCGCGATTTTCCGCGTATTGGGTGCATCTCGTCACGCCGATTCATTGGCGCATTGTCGCGCCGTTGATCGAAGGGCTGCGCGAAAATCTCATCGTTCGCGACGACGCGGCAAAAAAAATCTTTCCGCACATCAAGCCGATTGATTTTCGAACCGCCGCGCATCTCGCGCTTGGACGCATCCAAAAAGATAAAGTAGAAACCAGTTGGTCGGACGCGCTTGTGACTGTGCTGGGCGACGTCAAGCCGTACCAATTCATAGTGGAAGAAGGCATGTACATCGAGCGCCGACAGGTTTTGCTCGACCTCAAACCCGAAGACATTTTCCGCGCCTATACGGGCGTGGGCGGCGAGCGCGGCTGGCTGTATATGAACTGGTCATGGGCGCTGCGCGGCTGGATAGATAAAATTATCGGCGGCGTGGGGCTGCGGCGCGGGCGGCGGCATCCCGACGAAGTTCACGCGGGCGAAGCGCTTGACTTTTGGCGCGTCGAAAGCGTGGAGAAAAATACGCGCCTGCGTTTGCTCGCCGAAATGAAAGCGCCGGGCAAAGCCTGGCTCGAATTTGAATCCATTCCGCAAGACGGCAAAACATTATTCACCGTCACTGCCTATTTCGCGCCGCACGGCGTCAGCGGATTTTTATACTGGTACGCGATGTGGCCCTTCCACAAATTTATCTTCGACGGCTTGACGCGCAGACTGGCAAGCCGCGCGCGGGTTTTATCGCATTCCTATTCGCATTAATGTCAAAACTGATTCTCGTCGCCGGCGCAAGCGGATACATCGCCAGTAAACTCATTCCGCAGCTATTGGATCGCGGCTGCGCCGTGCGCGCCCTTGCGCGAAATCCGCGTCGTCTGCGTCCGCGCAGTTGGTTCGGCGACGTGGATATTTTTCAAGGCAACGTCATGGACTCCGCGTCGCTCGCGCCCGCGATGAAAGACGTTGACGCCGCGTATTATTTAATCCACAATATGTCGTCGGGATATGGATATACAAAGTTAGAAATTCAAGCCGCGCAAAACTTCGCGCAAGCGGCGGCAGCTGCGGGCATAAAACATATCATCTATCTCGGCGGACTTGCCGACCCCGCACAGTTCCTTGCGCCGCACATGCGCTCGCGCATTGAAACGGGCGTCGCTTTGCGAAAGGGTTCCGTCCCCGTCACGGAATTTCACGCGGGAGTGGTTATAGGTTCGGGCAGCAGTTCGTTTGAGATGATTCGCTTTGTGACTGAGCTCTTTCCCGTCATTCCAGGTCCCGCGTGGCTGCGAAATCAAGCTCAGCCCATCGCCGCGCAAAATGTGATTGATTATCTTTTAGCCGCATTGGATAGTTGGAATGGACGCACTCAAGTCTTTGAGATCGGCGGACCTGAAATAAAAACATATCAAGAACTGATGTTAAGTTACGCGCGCGCGCGCGGACTGAAACGCCGCTTTCTGTTGCTCCCTTATATTCCAATTGAATTGATGGCTTGGGGAATTAAATTTGCGACGCCTGTCCCGCGTCCGATTGCGCGCGCCTTAGTCGGCGGGTTATCGCGCGACAGCGTTATCTTGAATCGCAACGCGCATGATGTTTATCCCATAAAACTGATTGATATTGAATCCGCCATAAGCGACGCATTGACTCATTTGCATCCGCATAAAATTGAGCGCGTCTGGGATGGCGAGCGGCGCAAGATAAATCCCTTCAAGCACGAAGGTTTTTTCATTGACCAGCGCTCCGTCCAAATCGACGCCGCGCCTGAAAAAATATTGGATGTTATTCAAAATTTTCAGATAAAGAATTCTGTTCTTGAAAGCAAATCCAATTCTGGGTTGCTCTTCCGTTCATCGCAAACAACGTTTGGGAATCATTGGATCGAATGTCAAGTCAGTCAGACGGGAAGCGCGATCTACATCACGCAAACTTCGTATTTTGCCCCGCACGGTCTTAGTGGATTTTTGTATGGATATTTTCTATATCCGTTTCATGCGTTTGTTCTTCGCAAATTGATAAAATTCATTTCGTCATCTTCGGGTTAACTTTTTATGACCTCAATCCTTTTTCCCCTGCTTGGTTATCTCAGCGGCTCGCTGCCATTTTCGATATGGATCACGCGCCTCGTCAAAGGCGTGGATGTGCGCGACGGCGGCTCAGGTCACGCGGGCGCGACAAATACGATTCGACAGGCTGGCTTCGGCTGGGGCGCGCTGGTCTTTGTATTGGATTTGTTGAAGGGATTTCTTCCGATTTATCTTGCCAGTCGAAACAACATTCCGACTTACATCATTGTCGTCGCCGCCATCTGCGCGGTGATCGGACATTGCTTCCCCGTCTTCGCGCAGTTTCGCGGCGGAATGGGACTTGCCACCGCAGGCGGATGTTTGCTTGCGCTTAATCCGCTTGCATTTTTAGTTTGCGTTGGATTGCTTATATTTTGCGTTTTGATTCTTCGTCACGCCGCGCGCGCCAGCGTCTTGACGGGAATCCTCGCCGCGCCGACATTGTGGCTTCTCAACGTGCGCGATCTTTCCATGTGGGCGGCGCTGGGAGTCGGCGCCGTCATCGCAATAAGATTTCTAATCAATTGGAATCGTCAATATCGCGAGTTGTGGTTGGATCGCTAAAGGTCTAGACTCAACGCCCCTCACCCTAACCCTCTCCCGCAAGGAGAGGGGATTAATCATTCCCCAAAATCCAATCCAATACGCCATGCTTCTTTTTTGCGCTGGCTTCCATGCGCGGCACAGCCAAAATGACAACCGTAATGTTATCGTGTCCGCCGCGTTGATTGGCAAGGTCTACCAAATTTTGCGCGGCAACGTTGATATCTTCCTGCGCGCAAACTATGTCGTTGATCTCATCGTCCCACACGAGGTCGGTCAAGCCGTCGCTGCAAATCAAAATGAGATCGCCCGCTTCAAGCAAAAACCCCTGATTGCTTTCAGATTCTGCTCTGCTTTCAGAATCATCCGCGCGCAGACGAAAATCAACGTCGGGCAATTTCGCGCCGCCCAAATGCCTGCGAATCACATGTTGATTCGGGTGATCGAACATCTGCTCTTTCGTGATGATCCCCTTTTCAAAAGCCTCTTGCACCCAAGTATGATCCACCGTCAAGCGCTGAATTTGATTTTCGCGCAAAAGATAAATCCGCGAATCGCCCACATAAGCCGTGTATAAACTATTCTCGATCACCCACGCGCAAGCGCAAGTGGAGCCCATGCCCCTTTGCTCTTCGCTTTCTTTCGCGCGCTCGGCGATTGCCTGGCTTGCGTCGTGAATCGCCGTCTCAAGAATTTTATCGGGCTTCTTTGCGGAGCTCTCCGCCACGCCTTTGGTAATATAACCGACCGCGAGTTCGGCGGCGACTTCCCCCGCCTGATGTCCGCCAATGCCGTCGGCAATCACCGCGAACACCGAAGGGCGCGGGTCTGCTTCGCTGACTTGAAACGACGAAACTTCATAGCGGTCTTCGTTATTCTTGCCCGACATACCCGCATGGCTCAGCGCTGCAATATGAAGATGGGGGAATTTAGAACGGATCATTCTTCGATTTGTAGTGTAATCTTTGGCTTTGAAATTTCAGGCGCGATCTTCAACGTGAAACGATAAATCAATTGACCAAAGTGTATCATATCCCCGTGCGCCAACCGCTGACCTTCGCGCGAAACGGGATCATAATTCACCCACGTTCCCGCGACGGAATTATTGTCTTGCAACAAATAACCGCCGTCGTCGGTTTGTCTCAAACGCGCATGAACGGGTGAAATAGACAGGTCGTCTAAAATCTGCGCGCATTGCGCGGGATCGGTTCCGAATACAATTTCTTTTTCGATAAGCGCAATCGGCGCGACTGCCGCGACTTGACCGTCGGGAGTCAGGCGCATGAGAAGCGCGTCCGCGTCTTTTCTGGGTTTCGAGTCTGATTCCGTTTTCTTCAATAGGATGCGCGGCTTCTTAGTTTTCTCCGCAGGCGCAGCCGCTACCGATTGCGTCAGCGGATCGGCTTCGGCGCGGCGAGATTCCTTCGCGGCGCGCAGCGAGAACATGTGCAGCCGTCCGCTTAAGAGGATGAAGAAAAGAATCAACCCCGCGAAGATGATCGCGCCAAAAGTAATCTGCATACGATATCTGGCAAGCAATCCAAGTCCGCCGCCTAAGGGTTGAACCACTGTCACCGCCATAGGAACGGAGATGCTCACTTTTTGCAAGCCAAGCGAATCCACCGCCTCCACCATGACTTGATGCTCGCCGCTTTTTTTATACGCGCTAATATCCCATGTGAATAAATCAAACGGCGCGGATGTGTTTTCGTCCATGATAGCGTTGTCCACATATAACGTGGTGCGCGTCAACGGGCGCGGATGCCCGTCGGGGAATTCGATAATGATCTTGATTTCTTGCGCAGTCGGCAAAAGAATTTCGGTATTGAAGGGATCGTCTTTGGGCGCGCGGCGCGTGATTTGAATATCGTTGGTCAGCGGAAAAGGATTCGGCGGCTGAATATCCACGCTGATTTTTTGCTCAGTCGAATCCAAAACGCCCGCAGGCAAATTAACTTTGACGCTTAATCTATGTTCGCCCGTCGCGTTTAATCGCGATGAATACGTCAGCGCGTACACTCTGCGCAGCGCGGAGAAATACGCTTCGGGATCGGGAAAGCGCTCGACGCCCGAATAGGCAAACATGCTTCCGCCCGTTTGCGCGGCAAGATTATTGAACGCCGCCGCGCTAGTCGTTTGAAACATCGTTCCAAGATCGACAAACCAAACGAAGACGCGGATATGATTTTGAAGCGCGCGCTGTAAGTACGGATCCAGCGTCGCAACAATGTTGAGATCGTCGCTGTGCGGCGTGATGAACAGGATAGCGCGTTTCATGCCCGCTTGCGGAGTCTGCGCGCTGACAATATCTATGGCGCTGGCAAGCGATAATAAATTGGGAGTCGCCGCGCGAAAATCGGGATTGAAATTATTCAACCCGGCAATAAAATCTGCGGCGTTGGCGTGATTGATAACAGGTCCCGCCTGAGTGACAAGGCTGAAATCATCGGGAAGGTCGGCGGGAAGTTTTTGCGCCCACTCCGCCAAAGTTTGCGCGATGCGTTGAAAGCGCGACGCGCCCGTCGAGTCGCGCGCATCCAATGGCTGACCTTGATTGACGGCGACGACCAGTTGCAAGGGAATCGCCGTCTCAATCAGCGAATCAACTTTGAGGGGCTGACCGTCTTCGTAAACCGTCACCGCGTCGGGTTTAAGTCCTGACGCGAAAATTCCGCGCCCGTCGAATACATCTAAAGACGCGGAAACTTTTGGGAAGGCGGAAACATTCGCGGGGTAGAGTTCCGCAATTGCAAGGTTTTGCTGCGCCGAAGCGCTTTGCGCCGCGCTGAGCAAAACGCTCAGCGTTAAAAGCAGAGCGAGAAACTTACGCATTTGCCTCAACGAAAATGGGCGCTTCGATTTTGGGCGCGGTCAGGCGCATAAAAGTCAACGTCCACGCAGATTGAACGTAAGCGGTGAGAACGCCGTCGAACACGATGATGACGGGAAGATAAATAACAACGCATATCGCGCCGACGATTATTATGGGCGTTGCGCCAGACATCGCGCCGAACACAATGGGCAAGACCGCGAGGATCATTGGGATGGCAAAGATAAAGCCGATGATTCCGCCGCCAACACCAAGTATCAGCGCCATGATGAGAATCGCGCCCGCGTTGCTTCTCGAAACTTCCCAGCCGCGCTTGAGACCGTCTATCATGCTCAGGTCTTCAAGCACAATGGCGGCGTTGGCTTGTTCCAAGGCGATGCTGACCACGATGATGATGGGGATTAAGACGCAAAGTAACGGAATCATGCAGAGGAGTCCAATGCCCTTTGTTAGAAAGCCTATCAAGATAAACGGGACAATTACAACAAGAAGCGCTAATCCGAATAGAAACGATAATCCGAACACGCGCCAAAAATAAGGCTGGCTTTCGGAGAAGAGTTCGCCAAAGGAAAGTTTTTCCGCGCCTTTATCGGCTTTGAAAGTTCCTTTGATGAGCGCAATCTTTCCGATAGCGCCGAGAAAGACAAATACCAAAGCAATCAGCATGAGGAAAATGCTAGCCGCGACAATAATCAATATGTGATTGCTAATCCAATCGCTAATGCGCGCAAATTCATAACTGTATTGATTGGGGTTTGCGCCGCTATTGAAACCAGAATTTCCGCCACCGCCATTTCCGCCGCCCCCGTTGCCGCGCGAGCAGCTGGCAAGGACGCCGAACAGCCACAAAATTTTATGCTTCCAAATAATTTGCCAAGCGCGGGTGAGGACTTCGCCAAAATTAAAGTTCATGGG
>JAVHOY010000331.1:0-2338 GCA_036170295.1 bacterium | reverse complement strand
TTTTTTTCACTCCCATTCTATCGTCGCAGGAGGCTTACTCGTAATATCATACACTACTCGATTGATTCCTTCCACCTCGTTGACAATGCGATTTGAAACGCGCGCAAGAAGATCGTACGGCAAACGCGCCCAATCGGCGGTCATAAAATCTTCGGTGGTCACCACGCGGATCGCGGCGGCTTCTTGATAGGTACGCTGGTCGCCCATCACACCCACCGAGCGCACGGGCAGCAACACGACAAACGCCTGCGAAGCCTTTCCGCCTTTCCCCAAAAATCCTTCTTTCAACAGTTCCTGCTGAAGAATAAAATCTGCGGCGCGGAGGCGAGATACGCGCTCAGGCGTACATTCTCCCAAGCAGCGCACGGTGAGACCGGGACCCGGAAAAGGCTGCCGCCAAACGAGATTTTCCGTCAAGCCCAGCGCCTCGCCGACCAAACGCACTTCGTCTTTGAATAAATAACGCAGCGGCTCGACGAGTTCAAATTCCATATCTTCGGGAAGTCCGCCGACGTTGTGATGCGTTTTGATTCTCTCGGCTTTGTTGCGGTCTGGCGCGGAAGATTCAACCACATCGGGATAAATCGTTCCTTGCACCAAAAATTTTGGCTTGCCCAATTCTTTGGCTTGCTTTTCAAACAGACGAATAAATTTCTCGCCGACAATTTTTCGCTTTTTCTCAGGCTCGGTCACGCCTTTAAGCGCGGAGAAGAATTCCGCGCTCGCATCAATCGCGACCAATTCCGCGCCGAGTCCATTGCGAAACGCGGAGACAACTTCCTCGCCTTCGTTGCGACGCATCAGTCCCGTATCCACGAACATGCAGACGAGTTGATCGCCGATGGCTTTGTGAACCAACGCCGCCGCGACCGATGAGTCGACTCCGCCTGAAACCGCCGCGAGCACGCGCTCCTTGCCAACTTGCGCCTGAATTTTTTTCACGCTGTCTTCGATGATGGACGACGCCGTCCACTCAGGTTTGACGTTACAGATGTCAATCGCAAAATGTTTGAGCAGTTCAATTCCGTTGGGCGTGTGACGCACTTCGGGATGAAACTGCACGCCGAAATATTTTCGCCGCATGTCGCCCATCGCCGCGTAGGGACTGTTTCCGCTTTTGGCAAGCGCGATAAAACCTTCGGGCATTTTCGTCACCTTATCGCCATGCGACATCCACACGGTTGAAAGCACAGAAAGGATGGAAGGCGTCAGCGGCTCAAGCGTCGCCTGACCGTATTCGCGATTTGCGGACGAATCAACTTGCCCGCCCAGCGCGTGAGTCAGCGCTTGCATCCCGTAGCAGATTCCTAAAATAGGCAAGCCTGTTTCTAAAATAAATTTTTGAATATAGGGCGCGTCTTTTTCGTAAACGGATTTTGGTCCGCCGGAAAGAATAAAGCCTTTGGGATGGATGGAGAGAATTTTTTCCTGAGGCGCATCCCAGGGGAAGAGCTCGCAATAGACGTTTACTTCGCGCACGCGCCGCGCAATGATCTGCGCGTATTGCGAACCGAAATCGAGAATGGCAATGGATTGGGGCATGGGGAATTCCTATGTCGAAAGTTGAAAGTCAAAGGTCAAAAGCCACTTGCGACTTTTGACCTTTGACTTTTGACGATGTTCGTTCAAACATTAATCAACAAACGTGATCTTATTATCATCCAGCGACTTAATGCACGCGAGCGATTCGATTTGCACGCCGAGAGCCTTCAGCGCAACGCGCCCGCCTTCAAAGTCTTTTTCAATCAACGCGCCGACGCCGACCACTTGCGAACCGGCGGCTTCAGCCAAACGCGCCAATCCCAAAATGGTCGCGCCGGTGGCGAGGAAATCGTCAATGATTAAAACTTTTTCGTCGTTGGCAAGATATTCAGGCGAGATGATTAATTCCACCATGCGTCCCTTTGTGTGCGAAGGCGCGAGAGTTAAATAAACTTGATCGGGCATGGTGATGGGTTTTGTCTTGCGCGCATAGACGATCGGCAAGCCGAGATGGAGTCCTGTAGCGAGCGCGGGCGCGATGCCGGAAATTTCGGCGGTGAGAATTTTCGTCGCGCCGACGGCTGCGAAACGTTTGGCAAATTCGCGTCCGCAAGCGTCCATCAACGCCGGGTCTACTTGATGATTAACGAAACCATCCACTTTGAGAATTCCATTTCCTAAAACCCGCCCATCTTTTGCAATACGATCTTTCAACTGCTGCATGTTCTTCCTCCGTTTATTTATTTGTTTGACTAGACATTTTTTCATTTTACATCTTGAAAGGTGAATACGCTAGAGATAAAAAAATTCCGAGTTTTTAGAAACTCGGAATTGTAAGCAAGACTACGCCTGCAAT
>JAVHOY010000330.1:0-6232 GCA_036170295.1 bacterium | reverse complement strand
TGAAGACGCGGTCAATAGGCAGGCGCGGACGATTGAGGTCGAGTCTTTGAGGCGCTGATTCCAATAAAGCGGCAAGAGTCACAACAAGGGCGTCGAGTCCCGCGCCAGTTTTGGCGGAGACACGCGCAATCGGAGCGTCGCTCAAAACCGTGTCGCGCAGCGCTTCGCGCACGTCCACTTCCAAAAGATCAAGCCAAGCGGCGTCGGGAGCAAGATCAATTTTGGTCAGCGCAATCAACCCGATGGGAATTTGCAGCAAATCTAAAATCGCAAGATGTTCTTTGGTTTGCGGCATCACGCCTTCGTCGGCGGCGATGACCAGCAGCGCCGCGTCAATTCCCCCAATGCCCGCGAGCATGTTTGCGATGAAATCTCGATGACCCGGCACATCCACAATGCCGATCTCTTCGCCGTTAGGCAGCGTGAGCCAGCCGAAGCCGAGCTCGATCGTCATCTCGCGCGCTTGCTCTTCTTTGAGGCGGTCGGGATGCGTCCCCGTCAGCGCCGCGATGAGCGTGGATTTTCCGTGATCTACATGACCTGCCGTGCCGACGACGCGCATAATGACTCAAGCCGCCGCAATGGATGATTTGCGAATCACCTCAAAGCCGTAATCTTCTATGACTTTTCTAAATTCAATAGAAGTGGATTCCCAATCCAATACGTCCACGCGATAAGGCAGCGTTGATTCTTCAAAGGCTTCTTTGATTTTTGCCATTTGCCGCCAATCTATTTTTTCTTTGCCGACCAAGACAATATCAATGTCGGAATATTTTTTTGATTTATGCGCGTAACGCGAACCAAACACGCGCGCTTCGTGTTCGGGCGCGAGGCGTTCAAGAATATTCAAAACAATCTGCAAATGCGCGGCGGTAATTTCAATCATCTTATTTCTTGGCGGTCTTCTTGCCGTGTCCCATGATGCGCTGATAGGAGGTCATCCACTCATGCGCGACGTTCATTAATTCCTGCAATTCTTTTTCGGCGGCGTCGGTCACCTGATGCATTTGGTCTTGTAAAACTTGCGCGGCGTCCGTCAGCGGCGGAATTTTTTCTTCCATCTTGCTGACATCCTTGCGAATATCGCGGAAGGACTCTTCGGAAGAAAGGCTGTAACCTGTCCAGCGTTTTTGATCGTCGGTCTTGAAGGTAATCCACTCTTGGCGCAGACGGTCTTCGGCGAGGCGCTGCATTTCGGTCACTTCGTTGATGCGGCGCTCCAGTTTTGTATTCAGTTCCAGATAAATTTCCTGCGCTTTCTTCGCGCCGCGCAAGGCTTCATCCAGCGCTTGAATGTGAACGTCAATGCCCGAAGCGTCCTTCTGAAACGCATCAAATTTTTCCTGCCAGCCCTTCCATGATCGGTCTCGGTCCATTTGCGCGATGGACTGCTGTTCAAGGAAAGCGGATTGAGCCTGTTTGCGTTCCTGCTCGGAGGCGATCAAATCTGTGAAGCGATTTTCCACGTTACGGATACTGTCGGCGGCGATAGCGTATTTGTCGCGGTTCTCATCCACGCGCTTGCGGACGGCGGCAATCTCGCCTTGAACGTCGGCGATGCGTTTGAGATCGTTCTTGCGCGTTTCATCCATGGCTTTCAGGGAACTGACCGCATCTTCATTAGAGCGCGTCGCGGATTCGACTTGCGTTTTGAAGTCGCCGATATTGTTGAACATGCGCTGCATTTCATCGCCGCGTTCCTTCAAGTTTTTTTTGAACGCGGTCAGGTCTGTTGTTGTAGCGGTCTTGAGTTGCAAGACGCTTTTTTGAAGTTCCAGCATCTCAGACGAGAAGCGTTTTAATATCTCGCCTTCCGCTTTGGTATGCGCCTTGTCATTCTCCTCAATCGTTTTGGCAAGTTCATTGCGCTGCTTTGCAAGCAGAGTCTCAAATTGCTCAATCCGTTTAGCGGCAGGCGCGACATCCGCGACTTGTTTGCCGATAGTTTTAATCTGCTTAGAAACGGCGTTAACAGAAGTTTCAAAAGAATTCACGCGCTCGCTTAACGCGGCAAGGGCATCCTTATTGGCGCGTTGTTGTTTTTCTAAAAAGTCCAGCCGTTTGATGATTTGTTCAAATTCCATAATGTTCTCCGATTAAAAATACTAAAACCTTCATCCAGAATTATAACCGCCTAAAAAAACTACCGCCCCAGATGCAGAAACAGCGCGGGTAAATTAACAAGCAGCGGCTGCAAGACTTGCGGAAATACGCCGATGACGAACAAACCAATCGCGCCGACTGCAAGCAAGATAATTTGCGTCCATGATTCGTTTACGCTCCACGCTGTATTTTCATCCGCCATGACGAAGACCGCCAGCGCGCGAATCGCGGCGACGAGCAAGCCGAAGATTCCTACAAATACCCAGAAGGACGTTGTCAGCGAATAGCCCGCGAGTTCCTGCCATAAGGCTAAGCGCGAAGGAAAGCCAGCTAATAATGGGAAGCCGATTATCGAGAGGTGCGCGGCAAGCAACGC
The DNA here is from genome assembly GCA_036170295.1 of bacterium. Taxonomy (GTDB): domain Bacteria; phylum Chloroflexota; class Anaerolineae; order Anaerolineales; family Villigracilaceae; genus Villigracilis. The sequence continues at coordinate 3,753 of JAVHOY010000330.1, read as the reverse complement.
AGAGACCGCTATGGGATATTTCCGCGCAAGTCCGCGCACTTCGCTCAATCGCAGAGAATAAACTTCGCGCTTGATAATCGAAAGCGCTAAAGCCCACACAGCCAGTTCCAATCCGCGCGGGATGAGCAGCAAGAAGATAATTTCAACGACATGCGGGGAGCGCAATCCCATGGCGAGAACGATCAATCCCGTTTCGAGGATTGCCGCGTAGCCCATCATCCGCCCAATGTGTTTTTGCATGGCGGCAAAGATTCCGCCGCTGGCGACCATAATCGTTCCAGAAAAAATAATCGCGCTGGAAAGTTGCGGCGAAGAAATGATCCATGTGTAACGGTCTAAAAATCCAAGCGCAAAGATAACCGTAAATGTGGTAAACGCCCAAAGCAAAAAGCCCGTAACATAAGGCGAGACCTCTTCCATCAGCATGGGAATCCAATTGTAGAGCGGGAAAACGCCGAATAAGAAAGCGAATCCCAAGCCAAGCATCGCGCCCGATTGAAGGGTTGAGCCGAAGTCGCCGGGGCTGGCTTCCACGCCTGTCAGCGCCCATCCCGAAAAAAGAATGAAGGGCATGGCGAGCGTTTGATAAATAAGAAAACGCACTACGCCGCGTCCCGTTTTTTGGTAAATAGGCACAAGCAAAGGAATTGCCAGCATCGTTGCCATTTCAAGCAAAAGCGCGGCGTAAAGAAAAGGCTCAACCGCAAAGGAAGCAGTGAGCAACGCGACGATCATCAATCCCAATGAGACAAAACGTTTATCAAGATTCAACGAATGCGCGCAAACAAACCAAAAGGACGCCGCGCCATAGATGATAAAAAGCAATATTCCGTCGGCGGTATTCAAAACAAAACTGCGTCCGAAGAATTCAATGGACGCGGAAATTTTTATGGAAAGCGAGCCAATCAAGAGCGCGGCGTCAATCGGAAAGATCAGCGGCGTGAGCGCGAGGATCATTGTCAGCGCCGCGCCTGTAAGCGAGGCGTATTTTTCAGGCATGAAGAAAAATATCAACACGCCCGCTAAAAATGGAATCAAAATCCAAATGATCGGCGCGCTCATAGTCCTTCCTCAACATCAGGCGACACTGAACCTGCAATCAATAAGTACGAGCCGACGAGCGCCAGCCCTAAATTGATAATCGCTAAAAATCCCACGACGAGAATCGAGCTTTCGACTGCGGCATATATAATTTCAAAACCCGCCAGCATGGTTAATAAACCAAGAATTGTATGAAGCAGATCGGAAGAGACTCCCAGCGTCACAACGCCAACGCCGATCAACAGCAAGCTGCCCGCAACGACTTGCAACCCAAGTCCAGGAATAACGGCTTCGATGCGCGCCGTCGAACCAGCGGCGACGAAAACAACAATGCCAAGCAATACAATTTGAAACCAACGTCCGCGCGATAAAAATAATGACTCGCGTTCTTCATCTGCATTTGACAGCCCCAAGCGCGTCATGCCCAAAATAGCGACCACCATCCAACCGGCGATGAGTTTTGCCGAACCCATCACAAAAGGCAGGTGACGAATGACAAGCCAAAACGCGGCAAGATATTGCAACGCTAAAGCGCCAAGACTCATACGCCAATCGCGGCTGATCAGCATGGTTGCAGACGTGAGCAAAATCACGCCAACCGCGACCCATGAAATAATGTCAATAATCATTTACGGAATCCCCTGCGTGAGATACGCGACAAAAAGCGCCAAGAACAACAACGTCCACATGACGCCGCTTTCGCCTTCTAAAATTTGGGCGATCATTTGGCTGACGCTTTCAAGCGCGCGATAGACGCCCCAAAAATTTTGGTAGACGCTATTGACGCCAGACGCGGCAGGACTCACCCAATGAGCGCGAATCGGGTTAAGGATGCGAAGTCGCGGAGTCGCCCAAACCAGCGCCGCAGTCAGCAGCGCGACAATCAGCGCGTGAAGCCATGCTCCAATTTGAAGCGCGCCGTCCCAGCCTGCGAATCCCAAAAAAACTTGAAGCGCAATCAGCGAGCCGATACCCGATAAATACATGGTTCGCATCCAAACGGGTTGCGTCTCAAGCGAATCGCGTTCGGCAGGGCGCAGCGCGTGGCGAATAAATCCGGCGATCAGCAAAGCCTGTGCGACGATCACAAACGGCGCGAAAAATCCCAGCGCGCCAAGCCACGCTGCGCCCGTCAGAGAAAACGGCAGCGATGACAAACTCCATGCGCCGAAAAGCAAAGCGCGATTTAGCCAAATGTTTTGAATGGACGATAAGAAAAGCGAACCGCCCACGAGAATCAGCGCGCAACCCCAAGCGACTGCGCCCAGCGGATTGCCGCTCAACGCGGAAATGACCGCCAACGCAGCCAAACCAATCACCCAGAATGGACGGCCTGTTAATTCATCGGGGGCGCGCAACCACATCCAACCGCCATACAGTGCGGCGATCATGGCAAGCGCCGACATAAACGGCGTTAATGCAGAAGATAAACTCGCCGCGGGAACATGCGCCAACAACGCCAGACTCGAAGCCGCAGAAATTAAACGAAACGACGTTCCGAATCCGCGCCGCAAAGTTGACTCGGCGGAATATGAAAGATGCAAAGGCAGCACACCCAAACGCAATCCCGCCGCCGCGATAAGATACAGCCCAGCGTTGGGAGAAATAGATTGAAAGTCAAACGCGCTTCCGCTGGCAATGCTGACGGTGTTTGCCCACAACAATAAGCCAATTCCAAAAACGCGCGTGGAGAATGAAATCACCGCCCTTTCGCTTTGCGCGGGTCCTTCCACAGAGCGGAGCTGCGTAACGAGGTCGGCGATATCTAACGCGCCCCAGATCAACAACAGCGTGACGGGATTATTTGCAGTGACCGCTAAAATTCCAAGTCCGCCAAGAGCAAGCGTTCCCGCCCATGTATAGGAGTTTGTAAAAGCCGAGCGCGCAACTGCGGTCAACAAGACCGCCAACGTCAGCGCGGAAATACTTAACACAAAAGGAAATGAGAATCCATCCGCGCGGAAAAGAATAGGGTTGACAAACAAAGCGCGCGGCTGCCATGCTGACAACGAAAAATCAAAAGGCATTTGCGCGAGCCAAGCAAATACGCTGACGAGAGTCAACATTCCGCCGCCGACGGCGATCAGCCACGCAGTCCGCGCATTCGCCGAGGTCATGCGTAAAATCATCAAGACGAGCGCGGTGAGAAAAAGGAGTAAAGAAGAAATCAGGATTAACATGGGAGACGGCAATTTTATCAGTTTTATGGGTTTACAACGCAGACACTACGCGCTTATTTGCAGAACATTGGTACAATCACGCCCATGAATTTTGGAAAACAGTTAAATTATAAAAGTCTTGCGCTTTGTGTTTTAATCATTTTGACCAACGCCGCCTGCGGCAGCGCGGCGCCGTCCGCGCCGATTATTCCGCAAGCGCAGACGCCCATCATCGCCACGCTGACTCCGTTTCAAGTTGAGAATAACGCGCCCGCTAGTCAAGCAACCGTTCCGCCCGTTGAGTTGACCTTCACGCCGTATCCGACGCAATACTTCGCGGGCGAAGGATTGCCAACGCCCGCGCAGGTCATCGCGGAAACCGCCAACCCCAATCCGCTGAGTGTTTACAATCCGCTGACCGGCTTGCCTGTCAGCGACCCGACTTTACTGGAACGCCGACCGATGGCAATCAAAATCGCCAACTCGCCCGATTACATCCGCCCGCAATCGGGATTAACGCTTGCCGATGTGGTCTTTGAATATTACATCGAAT